>JAEDNB010000097.1 GCA_016302725.1 Lentisphaeria bacterium | reverse complement strand
AACCACGTGGACATCCGCACCAAGGGCTCCAAGAACATCGGCTCCACCAACGTGACCCGAATCCTGGGGGGAGGATGGGGAAAGGTCTGCTTCGTCCTGGATTTCCTCAAGGGATACATGGGCGTCTTCCTGGGCGCCTGGCTGGCCAGCAAACTGGGAAGCCCCGCCCTCTCCATGGCAAAACTGCTGGGAGGCGGCTGCGCCATCCTGGGACACATCTGCCCCGTCTGGCTGCGCTTCCGCGGGGGCAAGGGAGTGGCCACCGGGGCCGGCGCAGCCCTGGCCCTGGCCTTCTGGCCCGTCATCCTGGGGCTCCTGCTCTGGCTTTTCCTGCAGCTGCGCACCGGCATCGTGGCCATCGCCAGCCTTGGCGCGGCGGTGGCGGTCTTCCTCTTCTCCCTCCTCTTCCAGGCCTTCGGCTGGGAGGAGATCGGCTGGCCCGTGGTGGCCCTCATCGCGGCCATGACCGCCCTCATCGTCTACCGCCACAAGGAAAACATCCAGCGGCTGATGGAAGGCAAGGAAAACTCCTTCAAGAAGAAGAAAGAGAAGCCCGCCGCCCGATAACGCCCCCCTTCCACGAACAAAGAACTCCGCCCGCCCGCCGGACACCACCCCCGCCGCCGGACGCCAGGCACAAGACTCCCATCCCCCCCATCCCCAGGACTGAAGAAAAAAATCCGCCGGACGCCTCCGCCCAGGAGGGAGCCAACGTCATCGCCCTCCGCAAAGCCAAGGTCGAGGCCATGAGGGCCTCCGGCAAAAACCTCTATGGGCACCGGGTGGACGGCCTGACCTCCATCCAGGAGGTGCGGCAGGCCCACGCCCAGCCCCCCGCCCAGGGCACCCCCGAAGCCCAGGAACCCATCTATCGCCTGGCCGGACGCCTCATGGCCCGCAGAATCATGGGAAAGTCCCTCTTCGCCAACTTGATGGATGCCACGGGAAAAATCCAGCTCTATCTCCAGCGCCCGGAAATCGGCGATGAACCCTACGGGGAGTTCAAGGCCCTGGACCTGGGGGACATCCTCTCTGTGGAAGGATACCCCTTCCATACCCGGACCGGGGAACTCTCCCTCCATGTGACCCGCTTCGAACTCCTCTCCAAAAGCCTCCTCCCGCTCCCCGAAAAGTTCCACGGACTCCAGGACATGGAACAGCGCTACCGCCAGCGCTACCTGGACATGATTGTCAATGAAAACACCCGCAGGGTCCTGGCCCTGCGCTCCCAAATCGTCCGGGAATGCCGGCAGTTCCTGGACGCCCGGGGCTTCATGGAGGTGGAAACCCCCATCCTCCAAACCCTCGCCGGCGGTGCCGCCGCACGCCCCTTCAAGACCCACTTCAACGCCCTGGACATCCCCATGTATCTCCGCATCGCCCCCGAACTCTATCTCAAGCGCCTTATCGTGGGCGGCTTCGAGAAGGTCTATGAAATCGGGCGGGATTTCCGGAACGAGGGCATGGACCACAAGCACAACCCCGAATTCACCGTCCTGGAACTCTACCAGGCCTACTCCGACTGCCGGGGAATGATGGAAATCATGGAATCCCTCATCACCACCGTCGCCCGGAACACCATCGGCACCCTCCAGATCCAGGGGGAGGACGGCAACGCCATCGACCTCTCCAGCCCCTGGAGGCGCGTCTCCTTCCATGAACTGCTGGAAGAGAAGATGGGCGCCGACTGGTGGGGCCTCCCCCTGGAGGAACAACGCCGGAAGGCCCGGGACCTGGGCCTGGAAATCACCGACGACATGGACGCCTTCCACGTCTCCCACGAAATCTTCGACCGCCTCATCGAGGAGACCCTCATCCAGCCCACCTTCGTCACCCGCCTGCCCGCCTACCTGGTCCCCCTGGCCAAACGCTGCCCCGACAACCCCGAACTGGTGGATGTCTTCGAACTGGAAATCGACGGACGGGAGATGTGCCCGGGATACACCGAACTCAACGACCCCATGGACCAGCGCTCCCGCTTCAACGCCCAGTTGATTGGACGGGCCGACCAGGAAGGGGAGGTGGAACGCATCGACGAGGATTTCCTCACCGCCCTGGAATACGGCATGCCTCCCACCGGAGGGCTGGGGCTGGGCATCGACCGGCTGGTCATGCTCCTCACCGGCTCCCGCTCCATCCGGGACGTCATCCTCTTCCCCGCCATGAAGCCCAAGGCTTGAAACGCCCCCCATGCCCTCGGTAGACGCCGACATCCTGGATGACCTCACCGCCGCCCAAAGGGAAGCCGTCACCCACCGGGACGGCCCCATGCTGGTGGTGGCCGGCGCGGGTAGCGGAAAGACCCGCGTGGTGACCCGGCGCATCGCCTGGCTCATCCGGCAAGGCGTCTGGCCCAGCCAGATCCTGGCCATGACCTTCACCAACAAGGCCGCCAAGGAAATGCAGGAAAGGGTGGCCGCCCTGGTGGGGGAGGCCCCCGCCAACATCGGCACCTTCCACGGATGCTGCGCCAGGTTCCTCCGCCGGGACCTGGACAAACTCCCCTGCGGACGGGGACGGGATTTCACCATCTTCGCCACCGAGGACCAGAAGGGGGTGGCCAGGGCGGTCCTCTCCCCCTACAAGGACAAACTGCCCAGGAAATTCCAGCCGGGCTCCCTCTGCGCCTTCATCTCCTGGGCCAAAAACCACGGCATGGACTACCAGGAGGCCGCCAACTCCTGCGACGAAGCCGCCGGATTCTCCCAGGGCCTGGACCCCGCCCTCCTGGCCGATTTGGCCACGAAATACGACGACGCCCTCCGCCGGTGCAATGCCCTGGATTTCGACGACCTCCTCCGCTTCACCGTGGCCCTCCTCCAGGACGTCCCCGGAATGCAGGAGGTCTACCATAGCCGATTCCGATACCTCCTCATCGACGAATACCAGGACACCAACCACGTCCAATACCAGTTGATGCGCCTGCTGGCCAACGAACGGCAGAATGTCCACGCCACCGGGGACCCCGACCAGTCCATCTACTCCTGGCGGGGCGCAGACTACCGGAACATCATGTCCTTCACCACCGACTTCCCCCAGGCAAAGGTGGTGCTCCTGGAACAGAACTACCGCTCCACCGGCGCCATCCTGGACGCCGCCAACGCGGTGATCCGGTGCAACGAGGACCGCATCGAAAAGGAACTGTTCACCCAAAACCCCCGGGGCGTGATGGTGACCGACATCCTGACGGAAAACGACAGGGCGGAGGCGGAGTGGGTCCGGAAGAAAATCGAGGGGCTGCACAGGCGGGACAATATTGCCTGGCGCTCCTTCGCCGTGCTCTACCGCACCAACGCCCAGTCCCGCCCCCTGGAGGAGGAGTTCCTGCGCCAGAACATCCCCCACCAGCTGCTGGGAGGGATCCGCTTCTACGACCGGAAGGAGGTGCGGGATTTCCTGGCCCTCCTGCGCCTCCTGGCCAACCCCTGCGACCAGCAGGCCTTCCTCCGCTTCCTGGAGGCCTTCCCCCAGGGCGAAGGCCTGGGAAAGCGCACCGCCGAAACCCTCTTCCTGGAGGCGGAAAAGGCCCGCCTCCCCCTGGCCACCTACCTGGCCTCCCCCCTGTTCGCCAGCACCCAGAAGGGGCGCACCGCCAAAAGCCGGCGCCTCCTTTCCCTGGGGGCGTGGCTGGCCAAGGCCCTGGAAATCCCCCAGACCCCCGCATACCGGGCCGTCCGGGAAGCCGAAAGGCTCTCCGGATTCCTGGACCACCTGGAGGTTCTCTACGCGGACGAGGACTACCTCTCCCGCCAGGAAAACGTGAAAAGCCTCCTGGGAAAGGCGGAGGAATTCTCCCGGAAATCCCCCCAGGGGACCCTGAAGGAACTCCTGGAGGAGGTGGCCCTCGTGGCCGACGTGGACAACCGGGACGAATCCGCCGACAAAGTGGTCCTCATGACCCTCCACTCCGCCAAGGGCCTGGAATTCCCCTGCGTCTTCATCACCGGGGTGGAGGACGGACTGCTCCCCTGCCGCCCCAGGCAAAACAGGAAGGAGGAGGAGGAAAGGGAACTCTCCGAGGAACGGCGCCTCTTCTACGTGGGGCTCACCCGCGCCCAAAAGGCGGTCTTCCTCTCCCACGCCATGCACCGCTTCACCAGCGGGACCATCACCGCCTTCGAACCCTCCCCCTTCCTCCAGGAAATCCCCGACACCCTCCGGCAAAAGAGGGTCTATTTCCTGGAACGGGAACTCCCCCGGCACGACGAGGACCACCCCGCCTCCCACCGTCGACTCGACGACTGACCTCCCCCCATGAAAGCACTGGAAATCCCAGGCCCCCAGCGGGCCGCCGGAACCCTCCGGGTGGAGGGAAACAAGAACGCGGCGCTCCCCATGGTCGCCGCCGCCCTCCTCACGGAGGAACCCGTCCTCCTCCACGGAGTCCCCCAAATCCTGGATGTGCGCAACATGCTGGAAATCGCCCGGCAGCTGGGCGTCCAGGCCACCTGGACGGACCGGGAAAGCGTCCTCCTCCAGGCCGGCTCCCTCCGCTCCTCCTCCCCCCCACAGGCCCTCTGCCACGCCCTGCGCACCTCCCTCCTCTTCGCAGGCCCCCTGGCCGTCCGCACCGGAGAGGCCCACCTGCCACACCCCGGCGGGGATGTCATCGGACGGCGGCGCATCGACCCCCATCTCTACGGCCTGGAACGCCTGGGCCTCCAATGCCACGCCGGAGACGGGGCATACCACTTCACCAAACGCCCCCAGGCATTCGCCGCAGCCCCCCTCTTCCTGGACGAGGCCAGCGTCACCGCCACCGAGCATATCATGATGACCGCCGCCCTGGCCCCCGGCGTCACCACCATCCGCAACGCGGCCTGCGAACCCCATGTGACCCAACTGGCCCAACTCCTCAACGCCATGGGGGCAGACATCCAGGGGGTGGAGACCAATCTCCTCCGCATCCGCGGCGTGGAACGCCTCCACGGGGCGGAGTTCACCATCAACGCAGACCACGTGAACGCCGCCAGCTACCTCGCCCTGGCCGCCGCCACCGGAGGGGAGGTGGAACTCACCGGAAACCTCCTCCCCCATGATTTCTGGAGCACCAAACGGGTCTTCCAACGCCTGGGGGCAAACCTCCGCCTGGAACCCGGACGCATCACCCTGAAGCAGGACAGCCCCCTCCAGGTGCGCCCGGACCTGGACAACTCCATGCCCACCATCGCCGACGGCCCCTGGCCCCAGTTCCCCTCCGACATGATGAGCTGCCTCATCGTGGCCGCCAGCCAGGCCCGGGGAAGCGTCCTCTTCTTCGAGAAGATGTTCGAAAGCCGGCTCTATTTCGTGGACCGCCTCATCTCCATGGGCGCCAACGCCGTCATCTGCGACCCCCACCGGGTGGTGGTCTCCGGCCCCGCACGCCTCCACGCCGCCGAACTGCTCTCCCCCGACATCCGGGCGGGCATGGCCCTGGTCATCGCCGCCTGCTGCGCCCACGGCACCTCCCTCATCCGAAACGCCGACATGATCGACCGGGGATACGCCCACCTGGCCGACTCCCTCCGCGCCCTGAATCTCCAACTGAAGGAAATCGAACTGTAGCCCATGAAACCCCACGCCAAGCCCGCCCAATGGATCTGGCTCCCCCAGACCGGCTGCACCCAGGACGCCTATGCGCTCTTCCGCCGCAAGCTCACCATCCCCGGCCTGCAGCGCCCGCGCCTCCACATCTCCGCCTCCTCCGCCTGCGCCGTCTCCTGCAACGGACACGCCTGCGGCTCCGCCATGCCCCCCAACCTCCCCGGGGCCATGCGCTACATGAACATCGACCTCGACCTGCCCTGGAACCCCAACGGGGAAAATCTCCTGGAATTCCAGGTCTATGTCCTGGGACGGGAATCCCTCACCACCGCAATCCTCCCCCCGGGACTCTGGGTGGAACTCCTGGACGGAAAGGAACGCGTGGACGCCACCGACGAAACCTGGGAGTGCGCCCCACACCCCGCCTATGAATCCGGAAACGCCATCCCCCTCACCGGACAACTGGGCAATGCCTTCGCCTACCACCAGGACGCCCCACAACCCCGCTGGACACACGCCGCCCCACAGCCCGGACTGGACACCCCCAGGATCCTCCACGCCCCCGGACTCCCCCCCGCCGCCCATGTCGTCCAGGCCGGCTTCCTCTACCGCCCGGAACCCGAGGCCGGCCCCAACGCCCCCACCCCAGCCCAGCAGGTCGCCACCGATTTCCTCCAGCCCCATGTGGTGGACGACTCCTTCCTCGCCCCCCAGGCAAAGGAGCGCCACAGGCAGCCCCTCCGCTTCGACCAGCCCATCCCCTTCCTCCTGGACGGCGACGACGACGCCACGTACTGCTTCACCTGGCCCCGGCGCCCGCCCCAGGCCAACGGCTGGTATCTCATCGTGGACCTGGGGGAGGAACAGACCGGCTGGCTCACCCTGGACCTCAAGGCGGAAAAGGGAACCATCCTGGACATCGCCCACGGAGAGCATCTCCGGGACGGACGGGTCCGCGCCGAAATCGGCGGCCGCAACTACGCCGACCGCATCCACTGCAGCGGGAAACCCCTCCGCTTCACCCATAGGCTCCGCAGGCTGGGGGCCCGCTACCTGGAACTCCACGCCACCCACGCCTCCACCCCGCCCCAGATCCGATACCTGGGCCTCATTCCCTGCCGCCGCAGCCTCGACCCCGCCGCCCACCAGGTGGTATGCAGCGACAGCCTCCTCCAGCGCCTGGACCTGAACGGGCTGCGCACCCTCCAGTGCTGCCAGCACGACCACTTCGAGGACTGCCCCATGCGGGAACAGGGCCTCTATGCCTACGACTCCCGGAACCAGGCCCTCTACGGATACCCCGTCTGGGGCAACTACAAATACGTGGCCGACGCATACCGCCTCCTGGCGGAAAACTGGAACGAGGGCGCACAGACCATCCAAATGTGCTCCCCCGGAAACATCCACCTGGCCATCCCCATCTTCGGCCTGGTCTTCGTCACCGCCTCCTGGGAACTCTATCTCCACGGCGGCAACCCCACCCTGGTCAAACCCCTCCTCCCCACCATCGACCGAATCCTCATCGCCGCACGCCAAAGAATCCTGGCCACTCCCCTCCCCAACGTCTCCCTGGCCACCCCGGGAAACGACCCCGAAATCTGGAATTTCTGCGAGTGGCAGCCCGGGCTGGACGGAGACCGGGGAATGCCCCAGCCAAAGTGGCAGGCCCCCTACAATCTCTATCTCATCGAAGCCCTCCGCGCCGCCGCACAACTCTCCCGCCACCTGGACATCCGGCTGGAGGCCGGCTCCCCAAAACAGCTGGAGGCCCTGGCCAACTCCCTGGCACGCCAGTGCCACCTCTTCTTCCTGGACGAAAAACGGGGGCTCTACCGCTCCAGCGAACGGGAAAACACCCCCCTCCACGAACACGTGCAGTTCCTGGCCCTCACCAACGGCCTCGTCCCCAAGTCCCAACGCCGCCATTTCCTGCAGGCCCTGGATGAGGCCCAGAGGGCGAAGACCCTCCTCCCCTCCACCACCTCCACCCTCCCCTACTGGCTCATGGCCTCCTTGGGACTCCCCGAACCCTGGCAGGATAAAATTCTCCCGCGCCTCCTCCAGACCTTCGCCCCCTCCCTCTTCCAGGACTCCACCACCCTCTGGGAAACGGAACTGGGCGGCGAAGACTTCTATTTCGCCGGCTCCCTCTGCCACGGCTGGTCCAGCCTCCCCTCCTGGTATCTCCGGG
>JAEDNB010000096.1 GCA_016302725.1 Lentisphaeria bacterium | reverse complement strand
TCATCAGTTTGGTCAGGGAGGCCAAGGGATAACTCCGGGCGGCGTCCTTCTGCCACAGAATGGTGCGGGTGTCCAAATCCAGCACCAAGCCGGAACGCACCTCCTTCAGCTCCCGACGCAGGGAATCCTTCATGGGCTTTTCCGCCACGGGGAAATAGTCCGGATGGAAAAGCCCCGCCCCCGCCGGACGGGAGGGCGACGCCGGCACGGGGGGCTTCACCGTTGGCGTGGGAGGCTGTGGCTGAGCGGGGGGCTTCACCGTTGGCGTGGGGGAGGGGTGGCGGGCGAGAGAAGGGGCCTGCGGGGAAAGGGGAGCCTCCTTTTTGCCCGCATAGTGGCGTACCCCCCAGAGAAGGAGGAGTGCCTGGACCAGGAAGAGTGCGATGGCGATTCCGTATTTCCTCAACATCTCATTTCTGTGGGCTTCCGCCAAAGGTGATGGAATCCGTGGGGGTCAGTTTTGCGGCCTTCCGCCTTCCCTTTTCCTCGGGGAGCAGGACGGGGGCCGTCTCGAAGAAGGTGGCTGCAGGGGGATTGGGAGGCGCCTGGACGACGGGGGATTCATCCCGTCCCAGGGCATCCTTTCCCTCATGGAGCGCGGGGGAGTTTTCCGGCGCGTTGGGGGAGAGTTCCTTCTGGGAGCGTGGCTTCCTGGGCGCGGCGTCTCCCTGTGCAGCCGTCTTTCTTCTCCTTGGGCGGGAGGGTTTGGCAGGGGCGGGGGAGACGGGCAGGCTTCCTCCCTGGGTAAGGGGGACGAGTTTGGGAGGGAGGGCTTCAGGGGAGACGGGGTCCTTGGGGGAAGGGGACACCCCCCTGCCCTCCCCGGCTTCACGGGCAGCCTCCCTGCCCTCCTCCTCGCACACAGCGACAGCCTCCTCCTGGATTTCCTCCAGCTCCTCCAGCTCCTCCTCGGGGGAACCGATGCGGGGATAGAGTTCGGGGAGACGTTCCAGGATTGACCTGTCCCACCCGAAGAGCTGCACCAGGAGGGCCACCAGCGCCCTGCCATAGCGGTATTCCCCGTGGTTGAGATAGCGGGGGGAGACGGCGGCGCTCATCAGCCGGGGCACCAGGCCGATGATTTGCAGAACCCGGTGGGAAAGGAGCCTGGGGACGGTGATGCCCTCAAAGACCAGGGCGAGGGCGCGATGGGCCACGGGATCCCCATGGGCGGCGCCCTCCCAGAACTGGGTGGGGTTTCCCGGATTCAAGGCGCTCATGAGGAAAGGGAGGGCCACGGTGGAGAGGGCCAGTCCCCGGGAGTTGGAGTAGCGTCCCCGGCGCATGGCCTCCCCCCGGAGCTTGAGGAGATGGCGGAGCATCACGCCCTCCTGCTCCTCCCAGGCCTCATCCACCACAGGCCAGAAATGCCGCAGGAAGCCCATCTCATGCATCACCTGGAGGGTCTGGCCGGCGGCGGGATTCGCCAGAATCTTCAGCAGTTCCTCAAAGAGCCTGGCCGCACTGGCCAAGCGAATCTCGCCCCCCTTTTCCCGGATGACGCCCTCCAACTCCGGTTCCAGGCGGAACCCGCACTGCCCCACCAACTTGAGGGCCCGAAGCATCCGGACGGGATCCTCCTCCATGCGGAGGGCAGGACGCCCCAGGCAGCGGACGACCCCTTGGCGCAGGTCCTGGTAGCCCCCGGAAAAGTCAATGATTCCCCGCTTGCCGGAGACATCCAGATAGAGGGCATTCACCGTGAAATCCCGGCGCATGGCGTCGTCCTCCAGGGTGCCGAAGCAGTTGTCGTTCCAGATGATGGGCCCGTCTTCGTGGCGCCGCCCCTGCCTCTCCTTTTCGTCGGGCGTGCGGCGGAAGGTGGACACCTCGTAGATCTCCCCCCCGGCGTAGACATGGGCCAGCCGGAAGCGGCGGCCAATGACATGGCACCGGCGGCGGCCAAAGACCTTGCGCACCTCTTCCGGGGTGGCACTGGTGGAAATGTCGTAATCCTTGGGGGCCTTTCCCAGGAGCAGGTCGCGGACGGCGCCGCCCACGATGTAGGCCTCGTAGCCGGCACGGGTCAACTCCCGCACCACGGACACAGGCACGGGATTGACGGCGTGGCGAAGTTCATCCAGGACATTTTTAGGGACGGTATCAGGCATGGTCAATTAGCATAAGCCTCTGCCGCAGGCTGGCCTGCCCTCTCCGTCCCCCCGATTCTGGAGGGCCTTGGGGGCGCCAGGGCGGCGTTCTCCGCCGTTTCCCCTATTCCGCCCTTCGCCCCATGGGAGGCAGGGGGCATGGATTCCGAGGGGTATTTGGAGGCAGGGGGCGCTTTCAGGGGAGCGCTGGGGGGAGGGAAGGCGAGGCTTGTCTCGCGTGTTCACAGAAGGGCTGCGGCCCGTCTCTCCAGCGGGGAAGAGGCCTTGTTCCTGGGGTGACGGGGGTTTCAGAAAAGAGTGGGCTGGGCCACGGGACCGAAGGAGTACCGATGGATGGGGCATGGCCCCATTCGGCGGAGCCCCTCCAGATGTTCCGCCGTGCCATAGCCCTTGTTGCGGGCAAAGCCGTAGCCGGGATAGCGGAGATCCATCTCGTCCATCAGGCGGTCACGGTAGACCTTTGCCAGGATGCTGGCGGCGGCGATGGAGGCGGAGCGTCCGTCCCCCTTCACCACGAAAGTGACGGGGACGGGAAAAGGAGAGAAGGCCAGGCCATCCACCAAGGCGGCCTGGGGCTTTGGAGGAGCGAGGGCGAGAACCGCCTCCCGCATGGCGTCCTGGGTTGCCCGGAGAATGTTCATCCGGTCGATTTGGGCGGGGGAGCGCTCCACGATGGCAAAGCGGACCCTGGGGTCCTCCCGCAACTGGTGGTCCAGTTCGATTCTCCTTGCCTCGGTGAGTTTTTTGGAATCGTTGACCGGCACGTCAAAGGGCTGGGGCGGCAAGGGCAGGACCACGGCGGCCACCACCACGGGGCCGGCCAGGGGCCCCCTCCCCACTTCGTCCACCCCGGCCACGCACTCCACCCCCAGGGAGAGTTCCAACTGGAAGGGCTCTGGAATGCCGGCCATGGGCAAGGGGAAAGGGAGGGGGAAAGATGAGGAAACGGCGGCGGGAAAGGGATGCCCGGGGCCGACGGCGCATTTTGCGCCGGGGAAGAAACACAAAAAGGCACAGGGCCCCTCCCAAAAGGAGGCCTCGTGCCTTTCCACCAAAACGGCTGAACGAAACAGAAGGGAGGGAGGATGACCACACCCGATGGGGCGGACGCGCCCGCGGAGTGCGCCACCAGCCCAGGACCCCGCGCCTGCGGCAACGCCAGGGCCGACCCGGCAGCCGCAACCGCGTCCCCCCGGGCCATCCCGTCAATGCCCAGCCCCCGCAATCAATGGGGGGGGAGAGGACCGGGGCGGCTCAAGGGGGAGGGAGTCGCACGAGAGTTGGCCTATGCGCCCACTTCCTTGGACTTCACCTTGGCGGCCTTGCCCACCTGGCCACGCAGGTAGTACAACTTGGCGCGGCGGACGATGCCCTTGCGGGTCACCTTGAAGGAAGCCACAAGGGGGGAATGGATGGGGACGACACGCTCCACGCCCTGGCCGGCCTTGACCCGGCGGAGGGTGATGGTCTCCGCAATGCCGGTCCCGTGGCGGGCGATGATGACGCCGGCGAAATTCTGCACACGCTCCTTGCCGCCTTCCTTGATGCGGAAGCCCACTTCCACGGTGTCGCCGATGCCCATCTCCGGCACATCGCTCTTCTGGTTCTCCAGACGAATCTTCTCAATGGTATTCATGGTAAAACTACTCCTTGCGGGAATCGATGATTTGGAATGGAAACAAAATTCTAGAGCATCTCCGGGCGGCGGCTCACCGTGCGGAGAACCCGCTGTTCCAGGCGCCAAGCGGCAATCTCCTGGTGGTTTCCCGACAGCAGCACCTCGGGGACCTTCATCCCCTTGTAGTTCTCGGGACGGGTGAACTGGGGGTACTCCATCAAGGGCTCGTTGCCGAAACTCTCCTCCTCGGAAGAGACATCATTCCCCAGGGCGCCAGGCAGGAGCCGCACCACCGCGTCAGTCACCACGCTGGCGGCAATGGCCCCGTTGGTGAGCACGTAGTCGCCGATGGAGAGTTCCTCGTCCATCAGGCACTGGCGCACCCGCTCGTCCACCCCCTCGTAGTGTCCGCAGACCAGGATGAGGTGGGAGAGTTGGGAGAAACGCCGGGCAGTGGGCTGGTCGAAACGGCGTCCCTGGGGGGTCATGAGAACCACCCTGGCCTCGGGGGTGCGCAGGTCCTGGAGGCACTCGAAGAGCGGCTCAGGGCGGAGAACCATGCCGGCGCCGCCTCCGTAGGGCTTGTCGTCCACCGTCTTCCTGGCGTCATGGGTATAATCCCTCAAGTCCACAAGCCGGAGATCCACGATTCCCTCCTTCCAGGCGCGTCCGATGACAGACTCGGAAAGCACCCCCTTGCAGAGGGCGGGAAAGAGACTGACAATATCAATCCTCATCGTTCCTTGTAGTGCTTGCAGGGGCTCCGCGGCGCCTGTCCCCAGGGGAGTCGGCGCCGCTTCCATTACTCATCCAGCACATCCACGGTAGCCCGCACATGGCTTCGGGCCGCCGCGCTGGAGACCAGCGTGCGAAGGGCGGAAATGGTCTTTCCGCTCTTGCCGATGACCTTTCCGATGTCCTTCTTGAAGCAACGGACCTGGATAATGGATAGGTCCTCCTTCTCCGCCAGGGCGACGGACACCTGTTCCGGCTTGTCCACCAGGGAGGTCACCACGAAGGCGACGAAATTCCGCAGGTCATCCAGGCACTGGGGATGGCTTCCGCCCTCGGGAGCGGCGGCGCCGGAGTCCCCTTCCTCCTGGGGGAGTGGGGCGGCATCCACCATGGGGGGGAGCGGGCCGGCCTCCTTGGCCTCCGCGCCAAATAGCTTCTTCAGGAAAGAGAAAGCCATAGGGGGGAGGTTACTCGGCGGCGGGGGCTTCGGCAGCTTCGGCAGCGGGCTCCTCGGCGGGCTTCACGGCCTTGGGGGCGGGAGCGGCGTTCTTCACGGGCTCGCGGCGGCTGGGGAAGGGCTTGCCGTTCTTCACGCGGTTGAAGATGGCCTTCACCGTGTCGGAGGGCTGTGCGCCCTTGGAGAGCCAATATTCCATGCGCTCCACGTTCAGTTTTTCGCAGTCGTGGCGGGGGTCATAGACGCCCAGGTTCTCGATGAAGCGGCCATCCCGGGGGGAGCGGCTGTCAGCCACGACAACGCGCCAGCAGGCGGCGCTGAGGGCGCCGGTACGACGAAGACGGATCTTAACGGACATTCTTTTTTCCTAATGGGGGATGATGGGGTACGACAAAAAAGGATAATGTTGTGCGGTCGGATACTATAACGTCTTTTTTTCGTTCCGCAAACCCCTCCTGTCCCTTTCCGTTTTCCCCCGTTGCGGGAGGGAATTCCGGGGGGGGATTCCCCGTCCCCCTTCCCTTTCCAGGATGTGGTGGACGGCCAGGTTTGCGGTGGCGAAGGCGGCGGCCAGGTTGTATCCCCCGGTGGGTCCGTCCAGGTCCAGGCATTCGCCGGCGGCATAGAGCCCGGGATATTTCCGGCACTCCATGGTTGCAGGATCGAACTCCTCCAGGGCGAGGCCTCCCACGGTGACGATGGCCTCCTTCAGGGGCCTGGTCTGCGCCCCCTGGAGGGGGAATTCCTTGAGGAGGGAGAGGGGGAGCCCCCCTTTTCTGGCCAGGATTTCCGCCAGGGGCCTTGGCAGTCCAAGTCCATTGAAGACGAGGGCCTGGTTCTGTCCATGGCGTCGTTGCAGCGCTTCCCCTTTTCTAGCCAGGTCTTCCTGGGAGAGTTGCGGGAGGAGGTCCAGGGAGGGGTTTTGGAGGGGGAGGTGGTTTCGCGCCAGTTTCCGCGTCATGTCGTAGACGGCGCTACCCCGGAGCGTGCCCTGCTGCAGGAGGAGGTTTCCACCGGTGGGGGGAAGATTGTCGGTCCTGGCCTCGACCCAGGGCAGCTCCACCTCCTCCCGGAGTTGTGCAAGGGGGTTTTGGGGAGGGAGGCGGAGGGCGGCCAGGCCCGGCCGGGGCGGTGTGGCCCGGAGCCCCAGTTCCTGGGCGAAGAGGAATCCGTCTCCCAAGGAGCCGGTCTGGGGATAGGAGCATCCCCCAAGGGCCAGGAGGAGATGGCGGCAGGAGAGGGAGAGCTTGGGGCCCTCCACCCGGAAGCCTCCTTCAGGCAGGGGGACGATGTGTTCGGCGGGGCACTGGTAGAGGACGGGGGTCTGGGTTTCCCGGAGGAGGTCCGTGAAGAGATGGAGGAGGTCGTCCCCCCTTTCGCTGGCGGGATAGAAGCGTTCCCCCAGGCGCTTGACGGGGAGGCCGCGCCGTTCCAGGAAATGCGCCATCTCCGTGGAGGGGAAGGCCCGCATCGCCTGCCGGAGGAAGGGGGCCACAGGCTCGCCGTAGGCGCGCAGCAGTTGTTCCGGCGTTCCGTCATGGCCGAAGTTGCAGCGGTTGTTTCCGCACATGAGCAGCTTCAGTCCCGGCCGATGCCGCCGTTCCATGAGGAGGAGGGAAAGTCCGGCCTCGGCCGCCCGGCATGCGGCAAAGAGGCCGGCGGCGCCCGCGCCAAGGACGATGAGGTTGGTGGAGAAACCCGTTTCCATTCCGCAGGGGGGTGTGCCGGGAGCGAGCGGGGCCATCATGGGCCGGGCAGTTTCCCGACGGTGCACGTGTGGGGGCGGAAAAACAAAGCGGGCCGACTTCCGATGAAGGCAGTCGACCCGCTTTTCCGGCGGCAAAAGGCGTCGGAGGCATTCCCTGCCCTTCCGCCAGGGGAGGCGTCATGCCCCTTTGGGGGGCTGCTCTCCTGGCGAGAGGGGAGCGGGGAAATCAGTCAACGGTGATGGCTTCGGCGGGGCAGGCGCCGGCGCAGGCGCCGCAAGAGACGCAGGCGCTCTCGTCAACCTTGGCCTTGTCGCCATCCAACTTGATTGCTCCGACGGGGCAGGTGCCCTCGCAGGCACCGCAGCCGAGGCACTTCTCGGCATCGATTTTTGCAGCCATGGCAGGATTCTCCAGGTGTATGTGTTTTTTTTGGGGGGTGGAGGCGGATTTCCGCGGGGCCGGCAATGCCGGCGGGGAGGCCCCACGCGCTTCACCCGGAAGCCAAGGGATTCTGGGTGGGCCTTGGGGGGCCTTCCGGGGTCACGTTCCATCCGCCAGGGAAGCATGCCCCCTTTGGGGAGGCGTGGCGGAATGGGGGATAAGATAAGTCAGCAACAGGATTTTGCCAAGTCCCGGCAGGCCTCGTAGATGGTTTGGAAGAGGGGTTCGATCTGGTCCTGGTTGAGGCTGGAGAAGGCGACGCGGAGATTCCTGTCTCCGATGGCGATGGCCCCCACCCCGCAATGGTCCAGAAGATGGCGGCGGACCCTTTCCGCCGGGAGTTCCAGAAAGCGGAGGCACATGAAATATCCGCTGTTGAAGGGATAGGGACGGAAGTGCTCCTGGTATTCGGGATGTTCCTGGAAGGCCTTGCAGGTCAGCAGATAGCGTTCCCGCATGACCTGGGCGCAATGCTCCCTTTGTTCATAGAAGCGGGGGTCTCGGAGCGCCTTGTCCACCACCCTCTGGGAGAGGGCGGAGCAATTGCTCACCAGGGCGCGCACCTCTCCGGCCGCCTTGGCCTCCAGGGCGGCGAAGAGGGGGCTGTCCTCGCTGTCGGCGCCGCCCATGGCGAAGGTGAGAAAGCCCACCCGCAATCCCCAGACATAGCACTCCTTTGTGGCGGCATCCGCCTTGATGGCCAGGAGATTGGGAGAGCGGTG
>JAEDNB010000095.1 GCA_016302725.1 Lentisphaeria bacterium | reverse complement strand
AGGAAGACCACGGCCGCACCCTCACCGTCAACGAGGCGAAACCCCGGGAACCCCGTGGTCCCCGTCCCCACGGCGGCATGGGCTACAACCGCTAGTCCCGCTGCCGGAGGCCTCCTCCTTCCCCGGGCTCTTTCTTCCCCACCTCCATTCGGGGGGCAGGGAGTGAGGGGCGCCTGAAGCGGGAGAGGCGGCCCTCCCCTCGGCTGCGCCTGGCCGTCCCCCTTTCCGGGGGAGGCTGGCGTCCCTGGCCCGTTGCCTCCCTTTCCCTAACCTGCGGAAAGGCGAAGGCGGCGGGCCTTTCCCTTTTCCGGGGCCTTGCGCCCCTGTCCGGCCCTCTCCGTCTTCCCCGGGGAGGGCCCTCTGATTTCCCGGGGGTGGCAGGGGAAAAAAGGCGTGCGCCACTTACAGTACCCGGCATTGTCCGCCGACGGCCTTATCCGCCGGCCCCGCCCTTTCCGCCCGTCTCCCTCCGGGCGAGTTTCCCGTTCCCTCCCCATGCTGGAAACCCTCTACATCCGCAATCTGGTGCTCGTCCCCCAGCTCCAGCTGGAATTTGGCCCGGGCCTCTTGGCCGTCACCGGCGAGACCGGCGCGGGGAAATCCCTGGTACTGGGGGCGTTGCGGCTGCTGGCGGGGGGCCGCGCCTCCGCCTCCCTGATTCGCCGGGGGGCGGAAAACTGTGAAGTGACGGGGGTTTTCCGGCTTTCCCAGGAGCATCCTTCCCTGGCCCGCTGGCTGGACACGCGGCTGGAGGAGCTCTCCCTGCCCCCGCGGGAGGAGGGCCGCCTCCTTCTGCGCCGGGTCATCACCCCCTCCGGCTCCCGCGCCTTCCTCAACGGGAGCCCCGTCACGGCGGCGCTCCTGAAGGAGTTTGGCGAAGCCCTGATTGACATCCACGGCCCCAACGAAAGCCACTCCCTACTGGCGCCGGCTCGGCAGCTCCATTTGCTGGACCTTTTCTGCGGGGACGATGCCCTCCTGGGGGAGGTGCGGAAGGAGTGGAAGGAGCTTTGCGGCATACGGCGGGAGCAGCAGGCCCTCCAAGGGGAGGGGCTCTCCCCCGAGGAGCAGGAGTTGCTGGCCCACCAGTTGAAGGAGATTGAGGATGCCGCCCTTTCCCCGGGGGAGGAGGAGGAGTTGCTGGCCCGTCACCGCCTGGTGGCCAACTCCGCCAGGCTCCAGGCCCTGGCGGGCCTTCTCTCCCAGGGGCTCTCCCAGGGCGAGGGCTCCCTGGTGGACCAACTGGCCCCCTGGATCCGCCAGGCGGAGGAGCTGGCCCAGCTGGATCCCCGGAAGGGGGAGGAGTTTCTCCAGCGCCTGGACACCCTCTCCAATGAATTGAATGACCTGGGGGAGGAAGTGGGCGACTACGGGGCCTCCCTGGACTTTGACCAAGAGGCCCTCCAGGAGATGAACGAGCGCATTGAGCGAATCCAGAAATTGAAGCGCCGTTACGGCCCCACCCTCCAGGATGTGCTGGACCGGGGCAAGCGCCTCCAGGAGCGCCTCCGGCGGGCCGCCTCGCGAAACGACCTGCTGGCCGCCCTCGCCCAACGCCGGGAAGAGGCAGAAAAACGGCACCGGGAAAGTTGCGGCAGACTTGCCCGGGTGCGGACGGACGGGGCGGGCAGGCTCTCCCTGGCCATCACCCGGAAACTCCAGGACCTGGGCTTTCAGAAGGCGCTCTTCCAGGCCTGCCTCACCCCCGCCGACCCCGGCCCGGAGGGGGCGGACTCCCTGGAATTCCTCTTCGCCCCAAACCAGGGGGAGCCTATGGCCCCCCTGCGGCAGGCCGCCTCCTCCGGAGAAGTGGCCCGCGTCATGCTGGCCATCAAGACCGTCCTCTCCCAGGTGGACGACCTCCCCGTCCTCCTCTTCGATGAAATCGACGCCAACATCGGCGGCAGGACCGCCGCCACCGTGGCCCAGGAACTCCACGCCCTGGGGCGGGAACACCAGGTCTTCTCCATCACCCACCTGCCCATGATCGCGGCGGCGGCTGACCGCCAATACCTGGTGGAGAAGCGCACGGAGGAAGAGCGCACCACCACCCACGTACGCCTCCTCTCCCCCCAGGAACGGGTGGAGGAAATCACCCGGATGCTGGGGGCCGAGCCAGAGGACGCCGCCGCCGCCGCCCACGCCAGGGAACTCCTCCACTTCCCCGGCACCCCCGCCTGACCCCTCCCATTTCCATGCCCCGCCTGCGCCCCCTTTTCCCCCTCCTCCTTGCCCTCCTGGCCCTCCTGGCCTCCTGCGGCGCCCCCGACCTGGACACCGCCATGGGGCGCGCCCTGGAGGCAGCCTCCCAGGGGCGGCTCCAGGACGCCATCGACGAAACCGAGCGTTGCCTCCGGTATGCCCCACGGCTGGCGGACGCCCAGATTCTGCACGGCTACTGCCTCTTCCTGAACGCCAGCCGGGAGAGTGTGCGCAGCCAGGCCATCTACAATCTTCACAAGGCCACCCGCACCTTTCCCGACCGCTACGACGCCTGGCTCTTCTATGGCTGGGCCCTGGTGGAAAGCGGGGATTTCCGCAACGCCATCCCACCCTTGAAGGAGGCCCTGGAACGCCTGCCCAAGGGCTCCCCCCACCGGGCGAAGGTCCAGATGCTCCTGGGAAAGTGCTATCTTCAGAACAACCTGCAGCCCCAGGCGCTCCAAATCCTGCAGCCCCTCCGGGCGCGCCCCCCCTACCGCACCGCCCCGGAACTCTACAACTCCCTGGGGATGCTGGCCATCATGCGGCAGAACCACAGCCTGGCCGCCGCCTATTTCCAGGAAGGCCTCCGGGCATGCCCCCGAAATGAAATCCTCCTCCAGAACCTGGCGGTCACCTGCGACCTCTATCTCAACGACATCCCCCGGGCAAAACGGGCCTATATCCAGTGCCTCCAGGTGAAGCAGAAGGGGGGGCAGGACCCCGAGGGATGCCAGAAAATCGTCGACCGCCTCAAGAGACTCTCCCGCAGGCAATAGTCGCCGGGAAGGCGCATTTTTCCGGAAGCCATGCCCATCCCCCAGGAAATCATCGACCAGGTCTTGAGCCGCGCGGACATCCTGGACGTAGCCAAGGCCTTTCACCTGGAACTCAAGCGTTCCGGAGCCAATGATTTCAAGGCCTGCTGTCCCTTCCACCAGGAGCGCACCCCATCCTTCCATCTCAATACCACCCGGCAATTCTACCACTGCTTCGGCTGCGGCGTGGGAGGGGACGCCGTGAACCTGGTGAAGGGGCTGGCCCGCACGGATTTCCCCGGGGCCATCCGGTGGCTGGGCAACTTCTACCACATCCCCATCCCCGAGGGGGACGACACCCGGGACCCCCAGGAGCGGCAGAAAAGCCAGCGCAGGGACCAGGGCTGGAAATTGCTGGAGGAGGTCGCCGGATTCTTCCAAAGCAGCCTCAACGCCCCGGAGGGAAAGGCCGCCAGGGAATATCTCCAAGGCCGGGGGCTGGACGAGGAGACCATCCGGAAATACCGGCTGGGCTACGCCCCGAACGCCTGGGACGCGGTCTGCCGCTGGGCCCTCTCCCGGGGCTTCTCCCAGGAGTTGCTCATGGAAACCGGGATCGCCAGACAGTCGGAGAAGTCCCCCGGAAACCTCCATGACCTCTGGAAGAACCGGGTCATGTTCCCCATCTGCGACGAACTCTCCCGGGTGGTGGGCTTCTCCGGGCGTCTCTTCACCCCCCAGGAGGGGGCGAAGGCCGGGAAATATGTGAACAGCCCTGACAACGCTTTCTTCCACAAGAGCCAGATTCTCTACGGCTTCAACCTGGCCAGGGACGCCTTCGGCAAGGCGAAGAGGGCGGTGGTCTGCGAGGGGCAGTTGGATGTCATCGCCTGCCACCGCGCAGGCGTGGGGGAGGCCCTGGCCGCCCAGGGAACCGCCTTCACCAAGGAGCACGCCAACAGGCTGGCCAAGGCCAGGCTCAACCGGGTGGACCTGGCCTTCGACGGCGATGCCGCCGGCCTCAAGGCCATCTGGCACACCCTTCCCCTCCTCCTGGCCCGGGGAATGAATGTCCACCTCATCTTCCTGCCCCCCGGGGAAGACCCCGACAGCCTCTACCGCCGCGGTGGCCCGGAGAGCCTCCGGAAAATCATGGCCGACGCCCACCCCGCCCTTCCCTACCTCCTCTCGAGGCTCTGCCAGGAAACGCCCCCCGACACCCCCGAAGCCAAGGCCTCCATCGCCCAGCAGATGCTGGGACTCTATTCCACCATCTCCGACCCCCTCGTCGCCAACGGATACTGCCAGGAACTCATCCAGCGACTTTCCCTCCCCAGCCCCCAGGCCGTCTTCGACCGCCTTGCCCAGTTGCGCCTCCAGGAAAAGGAGGCCCAGGAACGGGGGCAGGCTCCCTCCCCCCCTCCGGAAGCCCTCCCCCGCCAGGACGCAACGGCACAGGCCCTCTTCCACGACCTCCACGGCGTCGCCTCCCTGGCGGAGACCATGCTGGATTTGTGCGTGAGCTACCCCCAGGTGGCGGAACTGTGGAAAGACCTGGACCTGGGGGAGGTCATGTCCCCCCAGAATCCCGTGGTGCGCGCCCTGAACAGCCTCCTGGCCGGCACCGCCGAGGGGGACTGGGAGGGGGCGCGGGAGGCCCTCTTCCATGGGGAACTGGCCAGCGACACCAACGTCAGCCGAATCCTCGGCTTCTCCGCCTTCGTACAGGAAAACCTCACCGACGAAATACTCCAAGACAAGCTGGCAAAGGCCGTGGAAGACTGCCAACGACGACTGGAACTCCTGGAACTGGACCGGCAACTCCAGGCCATCAACCAGGAACTCCAGCAAAACCCCGCCCCCGACGCCTCGCTCCCACTCCTCCGGAAAAGCCAGGAACTGGCCCGGAAAAAAGCCCTCCTCCGCAAAGGCCGGCAACCCTGACACGCCGCCACACCGGGGCAAGGTACAGTTTTCAGGGAAGGGAATAAATTAAGGAACCGTTTCCCCACCCCATGCCACGGCCAGGCCCCACGTTTCGGCAAGCTCCCGCGGCATAATATGTAACTATTTTATAATAAATAAGTTACATAAAACCACCCTTTCTTCCCCCCCTTCCCTTATGCGGCGGGGGTGACTTCTTTTGTGCTGCCATGTTTTCCTTTTTGAGCCAATTCCGGAAGGGGGCGCCCATGCGGATTGTCGCCAACGGGCATCCGGCCCTTCGCACCCCATCCCTTCCCGTGGGGGAAATCACCCCCGAAGTGCGGAAATTAGCCCAGGAGCTAATCCGTTCCCTGATGGAGAGCGAGGTTCCTGGGGTAGGGCTGGCGGCGCCCCAGATAGGGGTGGACACGCGGATGATAGCCCTGATGACCGTCAGCGAGAAGGGGCGGAGCCGTCCTGGCGCGTTGCCGGGGGAGTTGCTTTTGGAGAGCCAGATGCCTCTTGTCCTTGTGAATCCCGAGATTGTGGCGTCCAGCCCGGAGACGTGCACGGCGGAGGAGGGGTGTTTGAGCCTGCCGGGGATATCGGGGCATGTCACCCGTCCTGCCGTAGTCACCTTGCATGCCCGCACTTTGGACGGGCAGGAATTCACCGCCGAGTGCGGGGGATTGCTGGCGCGGTGCCTCCAGCATGAAATCGACCACCTGGACGGCAAGCTCTTCTACGACCACCTCTCCCCGGAGGAGAAGAAGGCGGCGGACCCGCAGATGAAGCGGCTGGCCAAGCGGGAGGCCGCCCTGCAGAGAATCCAGGGAGGGCTTGACGCATAATGGCCCCGCCCTCCCCCCGTCCCCCCTTTCCCCAAAGGGAATGGGTCTTCAACGCCCACTCCCTCCGCTACACCCAGATTCTCCGCCTGCTCTTCAGCCATCCCATGCTGGGATGCGGCCTTTTGCGGCTGCGGAACTTCTGGGGCGGGACCCTTCTCTTTCTGTTCCTGTTCATCTTCCTGGGGGGATTTGTCCTGACCCTGCACAGGGCGCCCGACTACGGGGCGGACATCCGGCGTGCCACGGATTTCATCCTGGAGAAGACGGGGGGCTTCCAGTGGGAGGGAGAGGGGCTCCGCTGGCAGAGGGAATCCCCCCTTCCCGCCCAGGAGAGCCGCCGGCTGGGCCACTTCGCCCTGGTTCTTGCCCCCCGGTGGGAGGAGTTCACGCCCCCCTCCTCCGGAGCCAAGCAGGGAGTGGTCCTCTGCCCCGAAGGGCTGGGGTTCTGGGCCTCCCCCCCCAGCGAGGGCGAGGGGGATTTCCGGCAATTGCTCCCCGCCCGGCGCCTGGCCGACTCCGGCCTCCCCCCCCTCCTCCCCGCCTCCCAGAATACCTTCTGCCGCTTTCTCTTCCTCCCCCTCTTCCTCTCCCTCATGATCCTCCATTCCCTGGAACTGGCCAGGCTCGTGGTGACCACAGGGGTGGCCTTGACGGCAGTTTGGCTCTTCCTCTCCCCCCAGCGCAATTTCCGGCTCCTGCCCAGTTTCTTCCTGCGGGGGCTCAACATGACCATCCCCCCCCTCCTGGCAACCCTCCTCTGGGGCCTGGCCGGAATCCCCCTCTCCCTGGACACATCCTTCACCATCCTCCTCCTCCTCTACGTCCTCTATGCCAACTACGAGGGACGGGGAGGGATGATGACCGCCCGCTGACGCAGAACGCCCCCACACCCATGGCAACCCACCCCCTGCGAAACGCCCTCTTCTCCCTCCTGGCCCTCCCCACCCTCCTCCTGGCCCAGAAAGCCCAGGAAGACGCCCCCAAGGGCAACAACCCCATCACGGGGGACACCTGGCTCATCTCCCTCTGGGAAAAGGTGCGGGACGGGGCGAAGGCCGCCTGGAACTGGCTCTCCACCCATGTGCACGGGATGCTGGTGGAGGACCTGCAACTGCCCCAGGCCAACCTGACCCTGCTGGCCATCGCCCTCCTGGTGCTCTCCCTGATGCTGGCCTCCGGCGCCTGGGCCGCCTCCATCGCCCTGATGCGCCGCCACAAGGGACTCCCCTTCTTCTTCCTGGGGTTCTTCACCTTCTTCCTCGGCCCCGCCAGGCTCCTCTATGGCCTGGAAATCAAGGGAGAAAAGGAGCAGAAGGAACGCTTCGCCCAGGCCGCCGCCCAAAGGCGGGCCGAAGAGGCCGAGCGGGCCCGGAAGGAGGCCGAACAAGCCCGGGAGCGAGGCCAGGAAAGCCCCGCCGTCTCCCAGGAGGGCGTCGTCTGGGACCAGGCCTATTTCGCCTCCATCCAGCGGAGGGAGGACGGCACTCCCGCCGGCCCCTGGCACGTGGCCTACAACGGCGTGACCGTCACCGTCACCGAAATCCTGGAACCCCTTCCCGAATGCGTCCAGGTAAAGATGGTCAACGCCGAGGGCGCCCCCCTGGTGGGGCGCATCCCCTATGCCCGCCTGGAAGCCTGGGACCCCCTCCCCCAGGAAGGCGAACCGGCCGCCCCCGGCGAACCGGCCTGACCCCGTGGATTTTTCCCCATCCCCATTCCCCTAGTAGCCCCCAACCCAACATGTTCGACTGCACCGATTCCGGCCTCACCCTGGCCGAACAGGAACTGGCCGCCCTGAAATTCTGGGAGGAAAACCAAATCTTCCAGAAATCCGTGGACAACCGGCGGGACGCCCAGCCCTATGTCTTCTTCGACGGCCCCCCCTTCGCCACGGGACTGCCCCACTACGGGCACCTCCTGGCGGGCACCATCAAGGATGTCATCCCCCGCTACCAGACCATGCGGGGGCGCCGCGTCCCCCGCACCTTCGGCTGGGACTGCCACGGGCTCCCCATCGAATCCCTGGCCCAGAAGGCCCTGGGGCTGGCCGGGGCCACCGCCATCC
>JAEDNB010000094.1 GCA_016302725.1 Lentisphaeria bacterium | reverse complement strand
TGTTCATGAGGTTGGAGACCATCCGGCTGGTGGCGCAGATTTTGGTGGTGTTGATATTGATGTCCAGGGGGAGGTCTTTCCGGCACTTGACGATCATGGCGATTTCCTCCAGGGAGGTGTTTCCGGCCCGTTCGCCGATGCCGTTCATGGTGACCTCCACCTGCCGTGCGCCGTTGAGGACTCCGGAGATGGTGTTGGCGGTGGCCATTCCCAGGTCATTGTGGCAATGGGTGGAGATGACCACGTTTTCGATTCCGGGGACATGGTCCACCAGGTACTTGATTTTGGCACCGAACTCCTGGGGCAGGCAGTATCCGGTGGTGTCGGGGATGTTCACCACGGTGGCGCCGGCCTTGATCATGGCCTCGATGACCCGTGCCAGGAACTCGTTGTCCGTGCGTCCCGCGTCTTCCGCGTAGAACTCCACGTCATCCACCAGGTTGCGGGCGTATTTCACGGCGGCCACGCCCCGTTCGATGATTTCCTCCCGGGTGGAGTTGAACTTGTATTTGATGTGCATGTCGGAGGTGCCGATGCCCGTGTGGATGCGCTTTCTCCGGGCGAAGGAGAGGGCCTCGGCGGCCACGTCGATGTCCTTCTGGACGGCCCGGGTGAGGGCGCAGATGGTGGGCCAGGTGACCGCCTTGGAGATTTCCTGGACGGATTGGAAATCGCCGGGGCTGGAGACGGGGAACCCGGCCTCGATGACATCCACGCCCAGCAGTTCCAGTTGCTTGGCCAGTTGGATTTTCTCCACGGTGTTCAGTTGGCATCCGGGGACCTGTTCGCCGTCCCGCAGGGTGGTGTCGAAGAAATAGAGTCTGTCGCTCATGGTTCAGGGGGTGTTGGGGGGATGGGGAAGAAGGGAGTCGTGGGGCTATGGTTGCGGGCGCTTGCGCCGGGGGGCTTTTCTTCCTGTTCCCTAAACAGAAAAAACCCCCCGTGCGGCGGCTGGCGCTTGCAGCGGGGGGCTTCTCTCGTTCTAGTCGGATGGCGGCAGGAACAAATCAACCTCCCGCCGGCCTAAGGGCCAGCGTGAGGAGGTTGCTAAGGATGAATGCCGTGTGCATCGTCATAGAGGGGAAAAGTGGATGGGGGAGGGATAAGGCTATCCCTGCCTTCTGGCGGAAACGGCGCGTAATTTAACCCCGTTTTCCTGGCTTGCAACTCGGAAGGGCGGGATTTTCAGGGAAGGAGGAGGCGGAGGAATTGGAAGAGGAAATAGGCCGCCATGAGGAGGAAGAGGAGGGACAGGAAGGCCTTTGTGGCCAGGATGTGCCGCTTTGCCCAGTCGGCCAGGGCCTGCGCCCCTGTGCCCCAGTAGGCGGCCAGGGTGACGCCCAGGAGGGGGAGGATGAAGGCGGCGTTGTAGGCGAGGAGCATCCAGAAGACCTTGGGCTGGAATCCATCGGCCATGATGGCGGCAATGGTGGGCAGGTAGACTTGGCCGGTGCAGGCCAGTTCCATGGCGGAGACCACGCAGCCCAGGAGGGTGGCGGCGGGGATGGCCAGGCGGTCGGGCAGTTTGGCCCACTGGTGGATTTTGCCGTGGATTTTCCGGTGGGTTTCCATGCCCAGCCCCATTTCCATGTCCGCCACCCGCCGGTTTTTCCGGAAGCGGAGGGCGTCCCGGAGATGGAGGAGGAAGAGGAGGAGTCCCAGGGCGGCGAAGGAGCCGTAGAGGAGGATTTTCACCAGGGGGAAGCGGTTCAGCTGGTGGATGAGGAAGCCCAGGGAGAGGCCGTAGAGCAGATAGGAGAGGAATACCCCCAGGCAGAAGCAGGCGCCCACGGCCAGGACGAAGCGCCGCCGTCGCTTGAGGTAGAGGAGATAGCTGACCAGGAAGATGATGGTGGCGAAGGCGCAGGGGTTGATGCCGTCCAGCAGCCCTGCGTTGATGAGCATGGTCCAGGTGAGGCTGTCGAGGAGATGGTTGGCGTGGTGGAGGGCCTCCTCCCGCTCCCGGCCCTGGATTTCCTCCAGCCACCAGGCGGGCTGGGTCTCTTCCTGGAGGCGTTCCTGGAGTTCCTCCGCGGTGACGGTGCGTCCGTAGAGGAAGCCGCTTCCCCAGGCGACGAGGGGGGTGAGGTTCTGGGTGTCGTCCTCCGGGATGGGGAAACGGTTGCGGAGGCGTTCCCCATAGACCAGGCCCTCCGGGCTGCTGACGAGGCACTGTGTCACCTGGAGGCCGGGGAGTCTTTTTTGGAGTCGTTTCAGTTCCTGTTCCTGGCGGGCGCATTTGGCGCATCCGGGGGAGGCGAGATAGAGGAGCCTTGGGGGAGTGGCCAGGGGGGCTTTGCCGGCCGTGCCTGGGGGGGCGGCGTGTTCCGGCGCATTCCAGGCGAGGATGGTGGCGTCCTGTGCGGCTTTGATTTCAGGGAGGAGGGGGGCCAGGGGGGCGGGGGGCGGCTCCAGGAGCCATTCCTCCTGGCAGGTTTCCTGGAAGCGTTCCACTCCCTCCACGAAGTGGGTTCCCGCCAGGAGGAGGGGGAAGGAGTTGGCGGGGGTTTTCACGCCCAGGGCCTCTTCCAGGGAGCGGAGGAAGAGATAGTTTTCCTCGCTGTCGATGCAGAGATAGACCAGGAGGGGGTCCTGTGGAGTGGCCTGGGCCTCCCATTCCTTCCGGAAGGCCTGGCACTCGTCGCAGGATTCGGAGCCGAAAAGGAGGAAGAAGGGCCTGGCCTCCAGGGGGGAGGAGGCCGCCAGGCAAAGGAAGAGGAGAAGGGCGGGGAGAAGGCGCATGGGGCCGGGAGGCTTCCGGGGATTCTAGGGCTGACTCCCGCCCTCCAGGGAGATGGTGATGGGGGAAAATTCGTTCTGCCCCCGGAAGGGAAGGAGGCGGAGCTGGGTCACGTCCGGGGGAAAACTGGCGGGGGTGACGGTGACCTTCACTTCCACGCCCTTGGGATGGCGCACCTTTTCCAGGGTCACGCCCGGGGGCACCTGGAACTCCAGGTGGGCGAAGAGGTCGTCCCAGTCGTGGTGTTCCTTCACGAAGCGGAGGGGGATGGCGTTGCCCTGGGTCTTCTTCCGGCGCATGAGGGAGCGGTTGCTGGCGGCGGGGTCCCCCGCCTTGTGTTCCTCCTGGAGGCCGGGCACCTCGCCATAGGCGAAGCGCTCTGTGAGGCTGCCCGCCTCCTGGAGGCTTTCGGGGAGGATGCGCCAGGTATCCGGCGTGAAATAGACCTTCTCCGCCACATCCAGGGAAAGGGAGACGACCGCCTCCCGGGCGCTGGCCGGCTCCACGATGGGAAGGAGGAACAGGAACTGCTGGGCCCGCCCATAGGGGAGGTCCTGCCGGGAGGTGATGGTCAGTTCATAGGAATCCTCCCCCGTCTTCTTCAGCTCCGTCTGGAAAAACCGGCCCTCTTTGGGGACGCCAAGCACCAGCGGCTGGTCCATGGCGGGATTCTTCTTCAAGGCCAGGCGGACGCTGACGGGGGCGGAGGGGGTCTTCAGGGCCCCCAGGTCCACGTCCTTGTCCGGCGTGGCCAGCAGGGGTTCCAGGATGTGGCCTCCCACCCGGGCCTGCAGGGGCTTGTTGCCCTTGGAGTCAATCTGGATTACCCGGCCAAAGGAGTCTATCTTGACCGTGGCGGCGTCCATGGTGAAGCCAATCTCCAGGGCCTCCTGTGGGGCGAGGAGGATTCCCCGGTAGGAGCGGTCCATGGTGATGCAGGGGCAGGTGGGGAAGATGTCCTGGATTTCCTGGGGAAAGGCGCTGGTGTTCCGGAGGGTGAAGGAGGCGTGGCGTTGCTCCCTGGCATACAGGGTGCCCATGTCCAGGGTCCCCTGGTAATCCAATTCCAGGGGATGCCGGAAGAGGTCCTCCTCTCCGGCGGAGGCTCCCGTCGCCTCCTCCGTGGGGGCGGGGGCCTCTTCCTGGCGTGGGGGCGGGTCCTGTGGGGCGGGCTTGCAGGAGACTCCCGCCAGGGGCAGGAGGAGGGCGAAAATCAGGGAGAGGGGAAGGAAGTGGCGCATGGGGAGAGGGGCTAGCGGGACGTTGAGGCGCCGGCGGGCTTGTACCAGACTCCTTGGAGGAAGCCCTGGAGAGTCAGGGGGGAGGCGTCAGGCAGGCCGGGCAGGAAGGCCTGGCGCAGGGGCGCCCAGTGCCAGATGTCCCCCTGGCCTTCCTGGGCTTCCCCGGCCGGCACCAGGCGGTAGCCGCCGCCGGGGAGGGGAGTCTCTTCCTGCGCCTCCTGGCTGAGGGGCTGGAGTCCCGTTACGGCGAAGGTCTGCCCGGGGGCGAGGTGGAGGAAGAAGGCGGCGGGCCCTTCCGACTGCCCGTCCCAGGGGATGAAGGCATTTCCCGAGGGGGCGAGGCAATGGAGGGGGGTCCTGGAGAGGTCCAGGCCCATGGGAAGGCGGAAACCCTCCGGAAGCGCCAGGCAGAGCCATCCCCCCTGGGGAAGGGCCTGGGCGGCCTCCTCCGTCAGGGTGGCGGAGAGGGTGGACTGGCGGTAGGCGGGGACCTCCTGGGTGGGAAGGGCCACGACCCCATGGCGGACGACAGAGGCGCAAAGAAGCCCGCCCTCCTTGGGGGCGGGGAGGGAGCCTTCCAGGGAAAGGTCGAGGGGAAGCCCCAGCTCCCGGTCGAAGAGGGCACCCAGCTCCCCTTCCGGCTTCTCCCAGGAGAGCCGCAGGACCCCCTGCTCCATGGACGGCCGCAGGAGGGGCAGGGGACGCACCGCCGAGGTGTCCGCGCTGTGGTCCGGGATGATGCGCACGGGCCAACTCCTCCCCTGGTAGAGGAAATGCCCGTAGGCGACGGCATCGGGGCCGCCGTCGCAGCAACTGGCGGGATACGGGGTGAAGATGCCGTGGATTTCCACGGTTTCCGGGGTGCCGGTGGCGGCGGGGAAAAGGGCAAAGGAGCCCTCAAGGCGTCCGTCCTGGGTGATTTCCAGGAGGAGGTCCACGCCGGGAAGCATGGTTTTCCCGTCAGGCAGGTCGGGTTCCAGGGAGAGTTGCTGGAAGCCCCGCAGGAGGCGTGTGGATTCCGCCAGGGGGATGCCGGTGGGGACGGCCTGGAGGAAGAGGCCCTCCGGGGTGGGGCAGAGTTGGGTGCCCACCTGTTCGGGGTAGTCGAAGATGGCGGAGAAGTTCAGGGTGGTGTATTGGGCGGAGCCCTTGAGTTGTTCCCAGAAATCCCTTTCCGGGTCGAAGGCGACGCCGCAGGCGTCCGTCTCCAGGAGGGTGTTGTCCGGGCGGCTCCAGTAGAGGTCCGTGCAGGCGGAGAGTCTGGTGGTCGCCTCCGAGTCGGGATTTGCCTTGGCCAGGGCGAGGGGGCCGCCGAGGACGCTCCCCTCTTCCGTGGTCAGGTAGAGGTTGAGGGTGGCGTCCTGGCCTTCACACCGGGTGAGGGCGATTTCCTGGGAGGAGAGGAGGGTGCCGTCGGGGAGCCTTCCATTGGGAAGCACCAGGGCGGTGCCGTCTTCCTTCACCTGGATTTGGAGGAATCCGTATCCCCTGGGGGCGTCCTGGGCAAGGGAGGGGGTGCTGATGGCCACGTGGAAGAGCCCCAGGTAGTCCTCCTGTGTGGCCTGGGTGAGGTTGGGGGCGAAGGAGATGGCGTATTCCTTCCCTTGCGCCGTGGACAGGGTTCCGCTTCCCTGCCCGTCAGCGGTGAGGGCCAGGGCAAGGGTCCCCTCCGGGGTGGTGGCGGTGGCGGAGACGGTCCCGTCCTGTCCGGTGAGGGACCAGTCTTCCAGGGAGAAGGCCAGGGCGGGGGGGGCTTGGATGGTGGCGGCAAGACGGTGGTCCTTCCGCTGGAGGGTCAGGAGGGCGACCGTCTCGCATAGCCCGCTGGTCTTGGTCACCCTGCCGGTGAAGGCGTCGCTGTGGGCGGCGACGGGATTTTGGTCAGCCAGGGGGCGGATCTCCAGGAGGAAGGTGTACGTGGCTCCCTCCTTGCCGTCTCCGGTCTTTAGGGTGACGGTCACGGGGAAGGAGCCGCTGGCCAGAGGCTTGCCGGAGACTTCCAGGGCACCGGTCTCCGGGTTGACGGCCAGGGTCACGCCCAGGGGAAGCCCCTGGGCTTCCACCCGCACGTCCTCGTATCCGCTGAGGCAGGGGAAGGAGAGGCTCTGGGCCTGGTTCTCCGCCAGGCTCACGGTGACGGTCTCCCCCGGGGCATGGCCCGGCAGGGCGGGCAGGGTGTAGAGGCGGAGCAGGGTCTCCTGGGGGGCGGCAATCCGGCAGTTCTCCCGGGGAACCAGGGCAAGGAGGCTTTCCACCGGGACGGCGGATTCCTCCTGCCCCTGCAACAGGCCTGTCAACTTCAGTTCCAGAGTCCCGCTTTCCCCCTGGACGGCGAGCTCCGTGCCTTGGAGGCACTGGACGCCTTCCGGCAGTTCCAGGGTGGCCTTGGCGACGAGGCCGGAGGCGGCGGGGTCCAGCCGCCGCCAGAGGACCTGCACCGTGGCCTTTCCGTCCTGGCCGGCCACATCCAGGGTGTCGGCGGGGAAACGGAGTTCATAGGGGGGCAGGGAGGTGCGGCACTCCAGGGCGTAGGGCACGGGAATTCCCTGCCCTATGATTTCCAGGCAGAGGAGCCTCTTTGTGCCTTGGACGGCATTGAAGAGGAGTTCCGGGGGATTCTGCCAGGTGCCTGACTGGCTGTCCAGTTTTTGCCGGTTTTCGTCGTAGAGGGTCAGGAGAAGGGTGGCTGCAGGGTCCGCCAGGGCGCCGCTCTCTTCCTCAAGGGCGACGGGGCGGATTTGCCAATTGGCGGGGGCTTGGCAGTCGAGGCGCCGCCAATCTGCGGAATCCAGCCCTCCCAGGAGTGCGCGGGGGGAGGTGAGGTCCTGGTCGGCCAGGGAGAGTTCCGCCGGCTGCCGTTCGGCCCAGTTGTCGTCCTCCTCGTAGGGATCCTCCAGAAGCGCGGTGAGTTTCGCCAGGGTGTCGGCGGCGTTCTGTTCGAAGGAGGCATTGGGGGAGAGCCCGGGGGACAGGCGGGAGACTACCCGCATGCCGCCCTTGCCGTCACTCTGGCAGAGGAGGAGCGTGGGATAGCTGATTGTGGTGGCGCCGGGGGTGGCGAGGCCCGTCTGGACAAGGCGGTTGGCGGCCAGTTTTTCCTGGGCCATGGCCTCCAGTTCCCCTTCCGTGGGGGCGGGGGAGAGGGTGTCTTGGAGATAGCGGAGGTAGGCGGGGGCGTGGAGGAGGGAGGGGCCCGTCTGCTCGCCGCGCCGCCGGTTGTCCAGCATCACCAGGGGCATGTCTGCGGTGGCCTGGCGGAAGGCCTCGGTGTCAAAGAGGAAGCGGTCCGCCACCACGCAGTAGGGGCACCAGGCCACGCCGCCGATGTAGAGGAGGAAGGGGCGCACCTGTGGGGAGGCCACCACTCCGTCGTAGTCCATGGTCCATTCTCCCCGCCGTGCCTCCTGCCATTCCCAATGGGGGGTGTCGGGGGAGCCGGGGCGGCCGGTGTAGGGGGAGTAGTGGTAGCGGAGTCGGAAGGGGAGTTCCTCTTGGGGGGCGGCGTCCAGGGAGAGGGAGAGGACATAGAGGCCGCTGGCCTCGGGTTCGAAGAAGACGCCCCGGTCCAGGGCGGAGAAGCCCTTTCCCTGGAGGGTCAGGAGGGGGCTGCCGGGGGCGCCCAGGGGATGGATGGTGGCGGTGAGGGAGGCGGTGTGGGCCAGCAGTTGCGCCACGGTGGGGACGGAGAGGCCGCTTCTCTGGGAGGCGCTGAGGGCGAAGACGTAGCGGCGTCCAGCCTGGGCGGAGAAGGTGAACTTCACTTCCCTTTCGGCTGGGGTGAAGGCAGTCTCCTGGGAGTCCACGGCCTTCCCCTCTCTGTAGGATTCGCCATCTTCCGAGAGGCCCAGTTCCTCCGGGGTTTCCCAGAAGGTGAGGAGGGTGCCCTCCTGTTGCAGGGAGGGATAGGCCTCCTGGTAGAGGTCGGAGGCGTAGAGTTCCTCCAGCCAGGATTGGATGTTGGCCCGGGTCTTGAGGT
>JAEDNB010000093.1 GCA_016302725.1 Lentisphaeria bacterium | reverse complement strand
GGAGCGGGGGAGAAGCCGGGGGCCGCGGGCGCCATTCCCCCATATTGCCCCATGCCCGCCGGATAGCCAGGCTGTCCGCCCATGGCGGGAGGCGGATATGTCGCTCCCTGGGGAGGAAGGGGGGCGCCTGGCTGCCCCCCATAGTTCTGCCCGCCCCAGGACGGCGCGGCGCCGGGCGCCATTCCCACGTTCAGGACCTCCTGCACCTGCAGGTACTGTCCCGTGTCCGCCGCCTGGACATAGGAATCTGTCCGCAATTGGCCCGCCATGTAGAAACTGTAGATGGACGCCTGGTCATAGGGCCCAACACGACGATTCCCCTCAAAGACAAAAAAATGCGTACTCATTCCCTACTCTTCCTCTCCCGTGGGGAAAAATCGTAAAAGACGCCTGCGAAAAAAAATGACGACACCATCCCCGGGAGACACCGGCCAGGGGCGGCGTCCTCTGGCCAGGACACTTTCCAGAGTCCCCCACGCAGACGAAAAACAGAAAAACACGTTTCCCTACTACCCCGCCAATACGCTTTCTTACACCCAAGGCAACAAATTGCCACCCGCCACGAAAACAGGTCGGACACGGAGGGGATGAACACGGAGAGCGCCAAAACCTCCCTGCGGTCTGCACGGAAAAAACAGAAAAGGCGTTCCATGCCCTGCACGGCATGGAACGCCCATGTTTTGCGCGCTAGTAATCAAAAAAACAACTGACTCTATATCCTTCGATGAGAATAACGCCCCCGGGCTGGACATGCGCCGCATGGAACGCCCTGTCTGTGCTCTCCACGAGCCCGGCTTGCCGGGCCTTCCGTGCCCTCCATGGATAGCGAAGCGTCCCCGTGTTTTCTCGGCAGCGCCTTCGCTACAAGGTCACCCCGTCCTTAAAGATGGCGATTTCGTGTTCCCCCCGCAATTCGTTCTGGGTTGGTTTACCGGAGGCGGTTTGGAGGACTGCCTGGACCAGGAGCCTGGGGTCCTGGTCTGCCTGGGCATCGAAGTCGATCCAATGGGGCTTTTTCAAGGCGAGGGGGTGGTTGCTGGCGATTTTCAGGGTAGGCACGACGCTGCCCAGGGGGGTTCCCCGTCCTGTGGTGAAGAGGAGGAGGTGGCACCCTGCGGCAGCCAGTGCGGTGGCGGAGACCATGTCGTTTCCGGGGGCGCACAGGAGATTGAGTCCGGGGACGGTATTCCGTCCGGCGTAGGGGAGGATGGCCGTCACGGGGGCTTCCCCGCCCTTTTGGATGCATCCCAGGGACTTTTCCTCCAGGGTAGTGATTCCCCCCTCCTTGTTTCCGGGGGAGGGATTTTCGTAGCAGGGCTGTCCGTAGCGTCGATAGTAGTCCTTGAAATCCCGGATCATTTGGACATACTCCTGGAAGATTTCCCTTGTGACGCACCGTGCCATGAGGAGGGTTTCCGCGCCGAACATTTCCGGCACTTCGGAGAGGACGGCAGTGCCGCCCTGCCCCACCAGCCAGTCGGTGAAATGTCCCACCAGGGGATTTGCCACGATTCCGGAGAAGCCGTCGGAGCCCCCGCATTTCAGGCCAACCTTCAACTGGCTGGCGGGGATCTCCTCCCGTTGCCAGGGGGCGCAGGCCTTCCGGAGTTCCTCCAGAAGGGCCAGTCCCCTGGCCATCTCGTCCCCCTCGTCCTGTGCCCGGAGGAAGCGTACGTTCAGTCCCGGGGCCTCCCCGATGCACTCCCGGAAGCTTTCCAGGGTATTGTTTTCGCAGCCCAGGGCGACGACCAGCACCCCGCCTGCATTGGGATGGTGCACCAGGGAGGCCAGGAGTTTCGCCGTCTGCCGGTGGTCCGCCCCCAGTTGGGAGCATCCATAGGGGTGGCAGAGGGGGATGGCACCCGTTGCCGCCGCCAAGCGCCTGGCCAGGCCATTTACGCATCCCACGGTGGGCACCACCCACAGATCCTTGCGGATTCCCACCTGTCCATCCGGGCGGCGATAGCCCAGGAAAGTGCTGTCGCAATGGATGTCCGGCCTCCGGAAGGAGGGGTGGTATTCGTATTCCTTGTTTTCCCCCAGTCCCGTGCGAAGATTCTGGACATGGACGTGGTCGCCTGGGGCGATGGGGCGGCTGGCCACCCCGATGGGCATCCCGTATTTCACCACGGGCTCCCCGGCGCAAAGGGGGCAAAGGGCATATTTGTGGCCGTCCGAACGGACCTCCACATTGTCACGGGGATGGATAATCATGGGTTCCCCCCCATCTGCTCCGGGGAGAAGAGGGATGGCTGGCGTTCCACGGAGGCGGCGTGGAGCCTTCCGAAGCGGCGCAAGGCCCGTTCCGTCACCACCCGCCCACCGGGCGTGCGCAGGAGGAAGCCCTCCTGAATCAGGTAAGGTTCGTAGACATCCTCGATGGTCTCCTCCTCCTCCCCCACGGCCACGGCCAGGGACTTGAGGCCAACGGGGCGTTCGTGGAACTTCACAATGATGGTCTCCAGGATTCGGTTGTCCATTTCATCCAGGCCGTCGTCGTCGATGTTGAGCATCTTGAGGGCGGCGGCGGCGATGGGCTGTGTGATGGCGGAGGAGTGGCGCACCTGTGCGTAGTCCCGCACCCACCGCAGGAGATTGTTGGCGATGCGGGGGGTTCCCCTGGCCCGTCGTGCGATTTCCAGCAATCCCTCCGGCTGCGCCTCCACGGCGAGGACCTTTGCGCTGCGGACGAGGATGGTCTGGAGTTCCTGTGGGGAGTAGTATCCCATGCGGCACTTCATGGTGAAGCGGTCCCGCAGGGGGGCGGAGAGTTTCCCCTGGCGTGTCGTGGCCCCAATGAGGCAGAAGCGGGGGAGGTTCACACGCACGGAGCGGGCGGCCACCCCGGAATCCACCATGATGTCGATATGGAAATCCTCCATGGCGCTGTAGAGATACTCCTCCACCTGCTTGGGGAGGCGGTGGATTTCATCGATGAAGAGGACATCCCCCTCGTCCAGGCTGGAAAGGAGCCCCGCCAAATCCCCCGGCTTTTCGATGACGGGTCCGCTGGTGGCCTTCAACTGGCGGCCGCAGGCATTGGCGATGATATTGGCCAGGGTCGTCTTGCCCAGCCCGGGGGGGCCGGAGAGGAGGATGTGGTTCAGGGCCTCCTGGCGGCGGTTGGAGGCAGCCACCATGATTTGCAACTGCTCCTTCACATTCTCCTGCCCGGGAAACTCGGCGAAGGCCTGGGGGCGGAGGCTCTGGTCGAACTCCTCCTCCCGGGCATTCATTTCCGAGGTGATGAAGCGGGAATCCTGGGTACTCATGACAATGCAGGCGGATTTCTCAAAGGGTCAGGGGAAGCGGCGCCACCGTGCCCCGTGGGGGCAGGGGTGGGGTTCAGCCGCGGAAATGGGCCAGGGCGCGGCGAATCAGGGTGGCCGCCGGCGGTTCCTGGCCTGTGGACTCCGCCAGGACGGCCTCCACGGCGCGGCGGGCGTCCTCGTGGCGGTAGCCCAGGGTTTCCAGGGCCTTGATGGCGTCCTGTGCCTGGGAAGAGAGGGCGGCGGGGGGGGCGGAGGAGGTGGGGGCGCCCGGGGCGGCCATGGGGGAAGTGCCGCCGAATTCCTCCAGGCGTCCCTTCAGGTCCAGGACCAATTGGGCGGCGCTTTTCTTGCCCACGCCACTGATGCGGGAGAGGGTTTTCAAGTCCTCCTGGGCGATGGCCTGGAAGAGGGCTTCCAGAGGCATGGCGGAGAGGACTGCCAGGGCCATGCGTGGGCCGAAGCCCTTCACCGTCCCGATGATGGTCTCAAAGAGGCGTTTTTCCCTGCGGGTGAAGAAGCCGTAGAGGGTCATGGCGTCCTCCCGCACCACCAGGGAGGTATGGAGGGTGACCTTTCCCATGGGCGGGGGGAGTTTTTCCTGTGTGGAGAGGGGGGTCATCACCTCGTATCCCACGCCCTGCACATCCACGATGACAGAGGAGGGGGTGCTTTCCAGGAGCGTCCCCGTCAATTGGGCAATCATGGTCTTCCTTCCTCCATTTCCAGAATCGTGGCCTTGCCCAGGACACTGTCCATGACGAGGCGGTAGTTTCGTCCATGCATCCTCCAGGCCAGCGGGGGCCCGCAGGCCTCTCCGTCGGGGAAGAAGCGGAAGAGGATTCCGCCCTGGCTTGACGCCTCCGTCTCCTCGGGCAGTTCCGTCCATTCCACGCCCTTGGGGACGGGATAGGAGTCGGTTCCTGGGAGGATCCCCCCCCGTCCATCCTCCCCAGTCAGGGGGGGCAGTCCCTGGGGATGCCAATCCCGGTCCAGGGACTCCCCGGCAGGGGTCACCCGGAAGAGCCCCTCCTGGGGGAAGAGGGTCAAGTCCAGGGGGCGTCCCGTGGTGCGTGCCCGCATGGCGGTTTCCCCGAAGGCGGCGCGGAGTTCCGAGAGGGCCTGTTCCGCCGCCATCCGGCGGCTCCCGCCTCCCAGCCTGGGCAGGACCAGGGCGAGGGCCATCATCAGAATCACCGTCACCACCACCATCTCCACCAAGGTATAGGCGCAGGCGCACCTCCCCCGGCGGGGCGAAGAGGCGATGAAACGGGCGGCGGACATGGCGGAGGGCGGCGGCGTTTTCCCGGTTTGCAATGCCTGCCCCCCTGCCCTTCTCCGGGAGGTCGGGCGGCGGGGGCGACTCCCGGCGCCTATCCGGCGTGGCGGGCGGCGGGCGGGGCAGGCACTGCGGCGTTCAGGGGAGGGTCAATCCTGCGCCTTGACCCAGCAGGAGAGATCCTCGTTGTATCCCTCTCCCCCGGCGGACTTGTCCGCCCCGTAGCTGATGATGTCGAAGGGCATGCCGTCCTCTCCGGGGCACGCATAGGCGAAATCGTTTCCCCAGCCGTCCTTGGGGAGGCTCTTGGCATCCAGATAGGGTCCGTCCCAGTGTTCATTGCTGCCCTTGACCATCAGGTCCTCCAGGCTGGAGGGGTATTCGCTGCAGTCCATGTAGTAGCTTTGGACTGCAGCCTTGAGGTTCACCAACTGCGCCTGGGTGGTGCGCACCCGGGACTTGTCCAGGGAGCCGATGATGTTGGGCCCCACCATGGCGGCCAGGCCGGCGATAATCACCACCACAATCATGATTTCAATCAGGGTGAAATGGCGGCGCAGGGGGCGTCTCCGGTTTCCATTGGCGTTCTTGGCTTGAGGCTTGGTCATCATAGTCGGCAGAGGGGGATTTCTGGGAACGGGAAAAAAGGGAGGAAGGCGGAAAAGGGAGGGGAAGCGGATTCCCGGAGGATATGCGCTTTTTGGGGGGCTGGCTGCGGAAATCAGGCGGCGTGCTGCATATCCATGATGGCGGAGAACATGAGGAAGACCACCAGGCCGATGCCCAGTCCCAGCAGCACGATGACCAGGGGTTCGAAGAGGGAGAGGAGGCGCTTGATGGATTTCCGCAGGTCTCCCTCGTAGCGGTCGGCCACCCGGTCCAGCATCTCCTCCACATTTCCCGTCTCCTCCCCCACTGCGACCATGCGCAGCATGAGGGAGGGGACAAAGCGGCTCTTGGACAAGGCGCCGGAAATCTTCTGCCCCTGCCGCAATTCCCCCGAGACCTCGTCCAGGGAACTGCGGATGGCGTGGTTCTGGATGACGCGGCTGGCGATGGAGACCGTGTGGAGGAGGGGAACCCCGCTGCGCATAAGAATGGCCATGGTGCGGGAGAAGCGGGAGAGATTGCTGTCCAGCGTCAGTTTCCCAAAGAGAGGGAGGCGCACCACCAGGTCATCCCACCACCGGCGCAGGGCACCCTCCGGCTGGCGCAGTTGGCGCAGGAAGACCCCCGCCAGCACCACCAGGAGCACTCCCACCCACCAATGGGTGCGCAGGCCCGTGGAGAGGGCCATGAGAAAATCCGTGGCCTGGGACTGGATGCCCGCCCCCGCCAGGGAGGCCGCGAACTTGGGAACGATTCCCCCCAGGACAAACCCCATCATGGCCAGGCCCGTCACGGCGATGAATGCGGGATAGATGGAACTGGAGAGGATGAAACTGCGCAACTCCGCGGCGGAGGCGAGGAAGGCGCGGAGTTGTCCCATGACTTGCGGCAGGGCGCCGGCCTCCTCGCCGGCCTCCACCACCCCGGCATAGACGGGGGGGAAGAGGGTTCCCTGGTCCCGGATCAAGTCGGAGAACTTCCGCCCTTCATGGAGGCCCCTGCGCAAATCGGAGACCATGCGCTGCAGGGGCGGGTTGTCGGGCTCATCCCCCAGGATGGCCAGGGCGCGTTCCAGGGGGATGTTGGCGTCAAGGAGGGGGACGAGGCGTTCGGTGAAATCGGTCACATCCACCCCTTTTTTCAGCCATCCCCGCTGTCGTTGTGCGGCGGCGCCCTCCCCCAGGAAGGCGAGGGGCACCACTCCCCGTCGTTGGAGCCGCCGTGCGGCGTCCGCCTGGCTGTCCCCCTCGATGAGGAGTTCGCCGACCTTTCCGGCGGGGTCACTGACTTTATATCGGAAGAGAGGCATGGGGTGGTTTCACGGGGGCTATCCCCTCTTTTCGGGTCCGGCGGGAGTGGGAGGGGGATCCAGGAGGGTGACCTGGAGGGGTCGTGTCATGAGGGGTTCGCCATCCACAAGGAACTTGATCCAGTAGGTATCCGGGTAGTTGAATTGGATATGGCGCAGAAGGAAGACCAGGTCCACCACCTGGTTGGGCTGCCGGAAGGTAAGTTCCCCGTTTCCGGAGAAGACCACTTCGTCCTTGCTTTCGCTGACCACCTGGAGCAGGCAAGGGTAGACGCCATTTCCCCCGGTCAGGGAGACCAGGAGGTGGAAACTGGGATAGATGCAGGGGAAATGGGAGACGCGAATCGCCCCGATTACCCCGACGATGGTTTTCTTCCCCGTAATCCGGTCCTCGATCAGCGTATCGCAGGGAATCAGGCCAATGCCAATGGGCACTTCTATGTATGAGCGCATTTGCACCTCGCAAGAACGGCGGCGGATTCCTTTTATTATCCGAAACCCTACCTGAATCCACAAAGTGGGCTCTCCTATGCCAGTCCCAGGCGGCAACGGCGCGGAGGGGCCCCTTCGCGCCGCCGTCCCTCCCCTCTTCCGGCAATCCCCAGGAAGGCGCCAGGCCTCCCGGGTTCTGCGTTTCCCTCAATATATCCCCATTTGCCTGGGGAAAGCCGCCATTCCCGCAGGGAAGGGACAAGGAAATCCATTGCCCGGGCCGGAGGGGGGAGCCGGAGGGGGCCTCTGGGAAAGAGGCGGGGGGGTCATGGGGGGAGCGGGATTCGCCTCCAGCCGCCGGGGGTGGCCTGTGGGAGACGCAGGAGTTCCCCCTTTCTGCCGGCCACTGTCAGGACCCCGCTTTTCCCGAAGTCGAAGACAAGGAAGGGGAGGTCCTCCCCATGGGGGCGCCATTCCCCATGCCACTGTCCGGCGACGGGGCGGCGCAAGGCGATGGTGCCTTGTCCCAGGGGGCCTTGCCAGAGGGGTCCCTTTCCCGCTTCCCCTTCCTGGAGGGGGGGGAGGCGTTGCAAGGCGCATCCCTTCTGGGCAAGTTCCAGGGCAAGCGACTCCGCCGGCACCTTTCCCCGCAGGGGAAGGCACAGGGAGAAGCGGCGAATCCGCAGATGGGAGGCAAGGCCCTCGGCCCCCTTGGCAAATCCCCTCCCGGAGGGGACCAGGAACTCCGAGGCCGCCTCCACTCCCGAACGGCGCATCCCCTCCCATAGGTACTGGCCGGCGCGTCCCTCCCCGGGAAGGAGAATCCAGGCCTCCCGGGGAAACTCCGCAGAGAGGCCAACCACCGCCAAGGCGGGGACACCCCCCTCCCCCGACCACGCCACCCAAAGGCAGGGGCGGAAATCCAGGGGATTCTCGGCACTGCCCCCGAAGAGCGCCCAAAGGGGACCCAGGAGCATCCCCGTGAAAAGGACGCACCACGGCACCCAACGAAACACCTCGCTTCTCCTCTTCATCTTGGAAAGCATTTGGGACAGCCTCCCCCACCGCCCCCGGGCAGACCACAACAAAA
>JAEDNB010000092.1 GCA_016302725.1 Lentisphaeria bacterium | reverse complement strand
CCAGGCTGTGGAACTTGTGCTGGTCGGCGATGGAGCGGAAGACGTTCTGGTAGGGTCCGTCGGCCACGAAGGCGAACTGGATTTGCCGGTCCCAGTATTTGTGGATGACGTCGTAGAGGATGTTGGAGAGGAGCTGTGGGCCTTTCTGGATGGGGTCCAGGCGGGAGGGCCAGAAGAAGAGGGGGGCGTCGGGATTGACCTGGAGCCCCAGTTTTTTCTGGAAATCGGCCTTGATTTGGCGTTTTGCCTCGGCGTGGGTCTCGGGGGTGTAGTGGAGTTCCAGGTCGGGGTCGACGGCGGGGTCGTCGTCGGGGTCGGGGGCGTTGAGGATTCCCGCGGCCACTCCGGCGTAGTATTTGTTGGCGATTTCGTTTCGGATGTAGGCGGGGATGAAGCCGATGCGTCCCTCCACGATTTCCTTGAGGAAGGTGGGGGAGACGGTGTTGATGAAATGGCTGGCGAAGATGCCGGAGGTCAGGAAATCCACCTGGTTGGAGGAGCGGCTTTCCTCATAGGAGTAGGGCGGCCTCTCGAAGTAGAGATTGTGCCAGAAGAAGGCCGCGTCGATGCCCGCGTCCTCGATTTGCTCCATGGTGGTTTTCTGGGTGTGGATGTTGTGGACGGTGAAGAGGCTGGGGATGCGCATCCGCCGTGCGAAGGCGGGCAGCAGCCCGGTCATCCAGTCGTTGCAGTGGATGAGGTCGGGCTGCAGTTCGGGGATGGTGTGGTTGATGACTTCCCGCTGGAAGGCCAGGCTGATGCGCTTGGAGCGCTCGGGGTCCGCCGAATAGACCCGCTCCCGGTAGTTGAAGATGTAGTCCTTGGCGAAATGGACCCGTTCCTCCGGGACGGCGTTGGAGAGTTGCTGGCGCCGCTTTTCGTAGTGGTCCAGCTTGTTGGGGTCGATGTGGTAGAGTTTCCGGTAGAAGGGGAGGGCCACATGCACGTCGGCCCCCATGTTGTAGAGGGCGGAGACCAGGGAGGCGGAGACATCCGCCAGGCCCCCGGCCTTGGAGGAGTAGGAGACCTGCTGGTTGGTCAGGTCGCTATATTGGTTGGTGCCGAAGCCGTTGTTGAGGATTTCCTGGGGGAGGTAGGTGATTTCCGGAGTCACCACCAGGATTTTCGGGCAGTTGGGGCAGGTGCCTTCCCGGCGCAGCACCTGGACATCGGCCTTGGTGTCCATGAGTTCTTCGGTGCTTTTCGTGGGGACGAACGGGGGCGCGGGATCGTTGCGTTTCATGGTTTGGGGTGGGAGAGGATAAGGCTCGAAAGGAGTTGGGTGGGTGGCGGCGGCGTGGCCGGGCGCCGCAGGGGGGGCGCTAGGGCTTCACGGTCAGTACATTGTTGCGGCCGCCGAAGTCGTTGGGCGCTTCCTGGGGGTTCAGGGGGTCGAGAATCCACTGTCCGTCCACCACCAGTTTGTATTGATAGGTGCCCTCTTTCAGGATGAGGCGGGCCATGTATTCTCCCGTCCCCTCCTTGTCCACCAGGGGGCGCGCCTCGGGATTCCAGTCATTGAAGGTGCCTGCCACAAAGACCTGGCGGCCTGGCTCTCCATGGTAGGTGAAGACGACGCGGTGTCCCCGGGGCTGCCCCGCGCGGGGGTTCCCTTTGGGGCGGCGCCTGGCGGCGGTGGACAGGGGGTTCTTTGCTTTCTTTTCTGACATGCTATATCCTCCTCCTTGGGGAATGGGCCTCGGAGAGGCCGGGGACGAAGGGAAAGGGGCGCTCTGCCGGGAAGACGGTGTACTGTAATCCGGTTTTTCCAATCATTCGCAAAATGAGGGAGTTATAATGAAAAAACAACCCGTTTCACCAAAGATTCACCATTTTGCGTCTTTTGTCATGAATAATGCAATAACTGGTTGTGGTGCAAGGATTACAAGGATTCATCACATGTCTTTGCCTGTCCGTTGCTGGCCCCTTCTGTCCGTCCGTCCGTTTTTTGGGGGGATTGTGTCACTGCCGGAGCCAGGCGGCCTCGCCAGGCCGCAGGGGGGTGGGGGTTCTGGGGGCATAGGCGTCCTCGTTCCATTGCCAGAGTGGGGGTGTTCCCTGGAGGGGGATGGGGTTGTTGCCGCTGACGCCCACCAGGTTCCATCCCCTTCTCCATCGTCCGGCGGGGGTGAGGAGGGATTCCGGGGGTTCCTGTGCCATGAGGAGGACCTGCCTTGGGGTGTCCCCCTCCTCCCGGATCCAGAAGGGCTGTCCCGGGGCATTGGGGATGAATCCCTGGTGGAAGAGTCCGGAGCCGTTTTCGGTGCGGCAGAGATAGACCGTGGCCTGTCCCGCCAGTTCCCGGAGAGTGTTGGCTTCCATGGCAGCGGGGAGGGAGACCAGGTTCCATCCCGGTTGCATGGTGATGAGGAAGAGGGGGGATTCCAGGAGGGGGGCCTGGGGGTCCAGGAGGAGGGTCGACTCTCCCTGGATGGGGGTGGAGGCTTCCCAGGTATGGGCGGTTCCCTGGACGGCCAGTTCCTGGGTTTCCTCCCCCTCGGGGAGGAGGGAGGGGGTTTGGAGGAGGTAGGTGAGGGTGCCTTCCGCCACTGTCCATTCCTCCCCGGGATAGCCGAAGAGCCAGGAGTACCCCTGGGGGCGCTGGACGGGCGAGCAGGGGCGCATCTCCCAGAAGGCGGCGATGACCTGGCAGGAGGCGGGCCAGGCCTCCTCCGCAATCCAGGCTTCGGGGAGGTCTTCCCCGGGGGAGGCGTGGACTTGGAGTTCCACCTTGACCACGGAGCCTGGGGCGACGCGGCTGGCGGAGAAGGCGCGCAGCGCCTGGAGGGAGGGGGAGCCGGGGAGGGGGAGGGGGAGCAGGGAGAGGAGCAGGGCGAAGGCGGGGGGCAGGAGCCGGGAGCGGGTCATGGGGAGTACCTCCTGGAAAAGGGGTGGGTCTGGGATGGCCGCCGGATGCCCGGTGGCCACGGAACGCCCTAAAGATAATCCCGGCGAATATGTAAATAACTGCTTGAAAACTAAAGTTATAGAGAATATGATTCTTGGGGGTTTCCCGTTGCTTTTCCCCGCTTATGAATCCTGGGCTTCCCGGGGGAGTCAGGGGGCTGGGGCGGGGGAGAGGGAGAATATGGTCTGGGCCATGTTGGCCAGTTTCATGTCGTGGGTGACCATGACGATGGTCTTTCCCTGTTTTTCGTGGAGATCGCGAAAGATGTCGACGACGGTATTGGCGGAGGCGGGGTCGAGGTTTCCGGTGGGTTCATCGGCGAGGAGGACAGGGGGGTTGCGGATGAGTGCCCTGGCGATGGCGACCCGTTGCTGTTCTCCGCCGGAGAGTTCCTGGGGGCGGTGGTGGAGGCGGTCTCCCAGTCCGAAATGTTCCAGGAGGGTTTTGGCCCGTTCCCGGGCGGTGGTGCGGTTGTCCAGCCAGTTCATGGCGGGGAGTGCGGCGTTTTCCCAGGCGGTCAGTTCCGGGAAGAGGTGGTAGCATTGGAAGACGAATCCGAATTCCCGTTGCCGGAGCCGTGTGAGTTGTGCGGCGCCCATCCTGGCCATGTCCTTTCCCCGGTAGAGGAGTTCCCCCTGGGTGGGGCGGTCCAGGCCTCCCAGCAGTTGGAGGAGGGTGGTCTTTCCGGAGCCGCTCTTCCCCACCAGGGCGAACCAGCTTCCCTCGGGAATCTCCAGGGAGAGCCGGGAGAGGACGGGGAGGGTCTTGCCCAGGAGGGTGAAGTCCCGGGAGAGTCCCTTCAGCTGAAAGAGGGGGCGGGCGTTGGGCGGGGCAGTGGGCATCAGGTCTCCGACTTCAGGGACTGGGCGGGGTTGGCGGCGGCGGCGAAGAGGGCGGGGACCAGGGCGGCGCCCACGCAGACGGAAAGGGAGAGGAGGATGGTGCGGATGAGGTCCTGGGGGGTGGTCAGGGCGGGGATGGAGGAGAGCTGGTAGATTTCCTCGGGGAAGATTTCCGAGCCCATGGCCAGGGAGATGAGCCTGGCGATGGCGTCCCTGTAGTGGAGGATGAGCAGTCCCAGGGCGGTGCCCAGGGCGGTGCCCGTGGCCCCGATGATGAGGCCCTGGAAGAGGAAGATTCGTCCCACGCAGGCGGAGGAGACCCCCACCGCCTTGAGCACCCCGATTTCCCGGGTCTTCTGGACGACCACGGTGATGAGGGTGGCGGTGATGGCGAAGGAGGCCACCACCACGATGAAGCTCATGAGGAAGGTCATGAGGCTCTTTTCGTTTTGGATGGCGTTGAAGAAGACGGGATTTTGCTCCTGCCAGGTGACGAACTGGCATTGGGGGTGGAGGGGGCGGAGCCTTTGGGCGATGGCGGCGGCCTGGAGGGGGGTGTCCACGGCCAGTTGGAGGGAGGTGGCGCTTCCCCAGGGCAGTCCGAAGAGGTCTGCGGCCTGGTCCAGGTGGAGGAGGAGGACATTGTCGTCCACGTCGCTGATCCCCATGGAGAAGAAGGCGGCCACGCGGACCTCTTCAGGGAGATAGAGTTCGTCGGGCTCCTGGAATTTCACCCGTCCGTCCTTTTCCCAGTGGATGTTCTGGGTCAGCCTGGCGGGGGAGTGGATGAGGAGGGAATCCCCTTGCCGGAGTCCCAGCTTGAGGCTGGCCAGGTTGCCGACGGCGGCCTCCCCCTCCTGGAGGGCGTGGCCTTCCCGGGAGAAATGCCGCTGGAGCCTGGTGACCTTTTCGTCGGCCTCGGGGAGGATTCCCCGGATGAACTTGGGCTCGACGGCGTCCCGGACCTGGACGAGGGCGGGGCCTTCGATGACGGGGGCTCCCCGCAGGCCCCACTGCCTGCCCTCCTGCTCCAGTTTTTCCAGGAGTGGCTGGGGATGCGGGAAGAAGCCGGCCTCCGGGGGGGGGAATACGGTGATGTGGGCGGTTACCTCCATGTATTTTTCCTGGATATTCTTGTCGAAGCCGGCCATGACGCTGCTGACAATCAGGAGGAGGGCCACCCCCAGGACAGGTCCCAGGACGGAGAGGATGGTGATGATGGAGATGAAATTTCTGCGCGGGCGCAGATATCGCAGGGCGAGAAGGAGGTCGAGGGGGAGTTGCACGATGGGGTCGCCTGTCAGGGGGTGCGCCTGGGGTGTCGCGGGAGGAGAATCCAGCCCCCCAGGAAGGCGGTGGCGGGGGCCACGAGGACCAGGGAGAAGGAGCCGATGAGGGTTTTTGCCACTTCCGCGGCCACCAGGGGGTTGTTGAGGATGTCCCAGGGGGAGTTTCCCTGGGCGGCGAACATCATCAGGAGGGTGAGGTATCCCCCGGAGTATGCCAGCAGGAGGGTGGTGGTCATGGTGCCCACCACGTTTCTGCCCATGCGGAGTCCGGAGCGCACCAGTTCCCGCCGGGAGATTTCCGGGTGGTGGCGTGCGACCTCTGCCTGTCCGCTGGCGATGTCCATGCCCAGGTCCATCACGGCGCCGGAGGAGGCGAGAATCATGGCCCCCAGGAAGATGTCCCGCAGGTCCAGGTGTGGGTATCCGGAGAAGAGGAGGGTCTGGGCATAGGGCATGACCGCCCCGTTGATGTTCAATGCCTGGGAGAAGAAATGGGCGGTGAAGAGGCCGGCGAAGACGCCGGTGATGGAGCCGCAGAAGGCGCAGAGGCCGCATCGGGTAAGCCCCGCCACCAGATACATGATGATGGCGGTGAGGAAGACGACGCAGGCGAAGATGGTCCAGCTGGCGGGCCATCCCTTGAGCACCAGGGGGATGATGACCTTCCAGAGGAGGAGGCAACTGAAGACGAAGCTGAGGAGGGCGTTGAAGCCCGTGAGGTGGGCGAAGAGGCAGAGAAGGAGGCAGAAGACGAAGAAGAGGGCCGTCGTCCAGCGTCCCCGTGCGTAGTCCTGGGCCGTGAGTTCGTCCCCTGGCTGGGGTCGTGGGTTGGGGGAGACGGCGATGACGATGTCTCCCGGCTGGAAGAGCTTGTCCAGTTCCAGTTGCGCCCGCAGTTGGTTTCCGGCGGGGAAGACCATTCCCTTGCAGGGGCCCTCCAGGATTTCCAGGCGGAGGCGTTGGGAGCCGAAGAGGACGAGGTCATGCCTGGCCACGTCGGCGTTGTCGGTCTCCACCACCTTTGCCCTGGCCTTGAAGCCCCTGTCGGGGGAGCCGGGGGCGGGAGGCGCGGGCAGGAGGAGGAGCCCCCCCATGAGGGCGGTGAGGAGAAGGAGGAGGGCGATGTCGTGTTTCAGGGGGGGGCGGGGCATGGGGTGCCGTCAAGGAGGCGTCTTTCCGGCGGGGCGCATTTTCTTATTTGTGTCCCGCCGTCGGTCGCAGGCCTGGTGTGTGGATTAGAGCAGGTCCTTGAGGGTTTTGGCGATGTCGGTGTTTTCCAGGAATCCGCCGAAGCGTTCCGCCCCGGGTCCCTTGGCGGTGGTGAGGACGGGGAGGGCGGTGTGGTTTCCGCTGGACCATCCGATGCCGGCCTTGTTCTGGAGGATGAGCTTGGCGGCGGTGCCCAGGCTGCCGTTCTGGTAGGCCTCCTCCAGTTTCTTGGCTTCCTCTGGACGGATGAACATCTTGTCCTCCTTCTTTTCCTCCTGGAAGAGGAATCCGAAATCCCTGGCGAGGAGGGCTTTGGCGTCCTCGAAGGAGAAGTCGGCCCTTTCGGCCTTGGCCTTCTTCAGCCTTGCGTCGAAGGTTTCGGGGGTGCATTTCTGGTTTTCCAGGAGGAGGAGGTTGAGGCCGTATCCGGCATTGGCGAAGCCCATGGTCATGCCTCCGGTCTCGTGGTCACCCGTGGTGACCACCAGGGTTTCCCGGGGGTGCGCCTCGGCGAAATCCAGGGCCACCTTCACGGCGTCGTCGAAGGCCAGCACCTCCCGGAGGTTTCCGGCGGCGTCGTTGGCGTGGCCGCGGTAGTCGATGGCTCCGCCTTCCACCATGATGAAGAAGCCGTTGGGGTTGTCATGGGAGAGGATTTCCACGCATTTCCGGGTGAAGTCGGCGAGGGAGGGGGCATTGGCATCGCCGTCGATGGCGTAGGGGAGTGCGCCTTCCCCGTAGAGGGCCAGGGTCTTGGGGGTGTCGGCGGGGAGGGCCAGGAGGGCTTCCCGGCTCCGTGCGAGGGTGTATCCTGCGTTGGCGGCGAGGTCGTAGAGGTTGCCCTTGTACTGTTCATCGTCGGTCTTGTCGTGCTGTCCGGAGAAGCCTCCTCCCCCGAAGAAGTCGAAGTGGGAGTCGATGAGGTCCAGGCCGATGCGGTAGAGCAGCCCCCGGCTGGGCTGGTGGGCGTAGAATCCGGCGGGGGTGGCGTGGTTGATGGTGACGGAGGTGATGATGCCGATTTTCCTCCCGTTGTCCCTGGCGACTTCCGCGCAGGAGACGAGCTTGCGGGAGAGGTCTGCGCTGAGGCCGAGTTGGCCATTGCCGGTCTTTTCCCCGCAGGCGATGGCGGTGGCGGCGGCGGCGGAGTCCGTGATGATGGCGTTGGCGGAACTGGTGCGGGTGAGGGCCTGCATGGGGAGGGAGTTGATGGCCAGGGGGCCGCGGCCTACCTGCTTGGAGAATTCCTCGGCGATGCTTCGCTGGGGAATGCTCATGCCGTCTCCGATGAAGAGGAAGACATAGCGGGGGTGGGCGGTGTCCGCCTGGGCAAGGAGGCAAAGGGCCAGGCACAGAAGGGGGAGGAGGAGTCGTTTCATGGGGAGGGAATGGGAGTGGGGTTGGTTCGGGAAGACAAGGAAAAGGGGGGCGTTCCGGGACGGAGGAAAAGGCAGTTCCCGGCAAGTCGAACAGGGGGAAAGATAACCCCATTCCCCGGTTTTTCCCCAAAAATCCCCAGGGGCGCCCCCGTTTTTCGCCGCTCCCGCCGGCCCGTTCCGGCCTTCCTCCCCCGGGAAACGCAAAAGCCCCGTCCCGGCGGAGAAATGCCGGGGCGGGGCGTGGGGCGCTTTGCGCTGCCGCGTCAGCGGGTTATGCGCGTGCGGCCTTGGCGGTCTCCACCAGCTTTGCGAAGGCGGTGGGATTGGTGACAGCCAGGTCGGCGAGCATCTTGCGGTTGATTTCGATGTTGGCCTTGTTGAGGCCGTCAATCAGCCAGCTGTATTTGAAGTCGAGGG
>JAEDNB010000091.1 GCA_016302725.1 Lentisphaeria bacterium | reverse complement strand
ACTTTGAAAGAGTAAACGCTCGAAAAGCGGGCGTTTACCTTTTCCAGTTACAAACAGAGAAATTCCTCCCGGGGACACTTGATTTTTGAAGATTTTTTTCTAAAATGTCGACAAGGTGCCCCGTCCTCCTGAAAGAGGCGGGGATTGCAAGAAGGCACAATCCCTTTTTTCCAAAGCAATGAAAAAGACGTTCACCCTAATCGAACTGCTGGTGGTCATCGCCATCATCGCCATCCTGGCGGCCATGCTGCTGCCCGCCCTCTCCAAGGCCCGGGAAAAGGCCCGCGCCATCTCCTGCACCAACAACCTGAAGCAGATCGGCCTCTTCAATGTGTTGTACCAGACGGACTATGACGACTATGTCCTCCCCGCCATGCCACACAGCGCACAGGCCCTGACGGATCTGCCATGGCAGATCATGATGATGTTCGACTATTCCTTGGACGCCAAGGCGCTGGAATGCCCCGCCAGCCCAATCTCCCTGGCCGCTGACATGCGAAAGCTCTCCAAGGACAATCTCACGGACTACTGGAACAGGGCCATGAATTACTATTGGAAGCGCTTCTCCTATGGCGTGAACTTCCGTTGCGTGGGGATGTACGTCAATTCCGCCAGCGGCAAGTGGCGCCCCGTCAAACTGAGCCAGGTCGCCAATCTGGGTGGCAGCCCCAGCTCCGTCATCTGGGCCGCCGACTCCACCCCCATTGCCCAGGATGAGACAAACCTCCAATACGACATTTGCTGCTACATCGAGAGCAAACGGGTCTTCCCCGACAGTCAGACCGTCCACACCTGGACCTACCCCATCAGCATCCGCCACAGCGAGCGGGCCAATTTGAATATGCTGGACGGCCACGTGGAAGCCTTGGGCGAAAAGCAGATTGTCTTCCCCGATACCATCGGCGGCACCAATGTGGAGCATTGGAGCCCCCGCTACATGGGTGACGGACTCACCTACAAGAGCTACCAGCAGTAGTTGGCGGCTCCCCCAATCTCCCAGGGAGGTTTTTCCCTCCTACCCTCCTGCCTCCCTGGAAGAATCCCGCCCCCGAGGAACCCTATTCGGTCCCCGGGGGCATTTTTTTCCCCTGGGATGGGGCGGGGAAGGAGGACACGGAGGGGAATGGTATAGTATCCGGCGTGTCCTCGCCTTTGCCTGAAGGCCCGGTTTGCCCTTTTGGCGCCGGCGAGTGGCAGTGCCGGTGAATCGCGGTGGAAATCCGTGGCTGTCGTGCAACCGTAAGAGTCGGATCCCGGCGGACCCTGGGCATGTTGCCAGGGGCCGATTTGTTTCCCGTTCCCTGTCGTCCCCAAGGCGGGGGCCAGGGAGGAACTTCCTGTGCACGCAACGCAGGAGGGAGAGGTCGCCATTCCATGAATTGCCATGTCCTTGCGGGGCGCAGCAGCCGCCCCCGTCCCCGTTTCACCCTGATTGAACTGCTGGTGGTCATCGCCATCATCGCCATCCTGGCGGCCATGCTCCTGCCCGCCCTCGCCAAGGCACGGGGGCGCGCCCGCAGGGTCTCCTGCCTGGGAAACCTGCGCCAACTGGGAATGTACCACCTTCTCTACACCATGGGCAACGACGACTATTTCTGCCCCCTGGTGCGCTATGACGGGGGATGGGATGCCCGCTACGACGACTCCTGGCGGATGACCAGGCCGGGATACCTTGCCCTGGGGCTGTCGGCGGAGGGACGCGGGGAGAGCGGGGAGGACAATCGCCTTTACCAATGCCCCGAGGCCTCCGGATATACCCGGGCCTACACCACGCGCTATGCAGGCTACGGCTACAACGAATGCCTGGGGGAGGATGTCTACAATGCCGTCTCCCCAGGGGGATTCCGGGTGGGGCAGGTGGGACGCCCAGGGGAAATCTGCCTGCTGGCCGACGGGGGCTACCGGGACGCCTATAGCGGCCTCTACGAAGTCACCAGCTACCTCCGCACCCCCGTGGCCGAAAGGGGGTATGGCGCCCTGCACGCCTACGGCACCTCGGATTTCCGCCATGACCAGAGCGCCAACGCAGTCTTCGTGGACGGGCATGGGGAGTCCCTGAAGACCATTTACACGGTCCCCGACGGAGGGGATGGAATCCGCACTGGCTTCCTCTGCGAGGACAACCGGGCCTACGATCCCCGATGGCAGGAGTAAGGAGGCGCCATGGCCCTTCGCCCCATTCCGCTCCTCTCCCTTCTTCTCTGCCTTCTTTTGGCCTTCGGGGGGCTGTTGTGCCACCGGGGGAGGGCGCCTAGGCCGGCAGGGGCATCCCCCTCCCGTGGCGTGGTTTCCCTCTCCCCGGCCCTGACGGAATTGGCCTATGCCCTGGGCGGCGGCAGTTCCCTCGTCGGGCGTTCCTCCGCCTGCGACTATCCCCCGGAGGCGCTTTCCCTGCCGATAATGGGGGATTTCGCCCTGCCGGACCTGGAGAGAATCCTGGCGTTGCATCCCCGGGTGGTGGTCAGCAACGACCTGGTGAATCCCGGGGTGTCCCGTGCGCTGGAGGCGCAGGGGATTGCCGTGGAGGTGCTTCCCAGCCGGAATGTGGCGGAGTATCTTTTGGCGGTGAAGAGGATGGGGGAACTCCTGGACTGCCGGGAGGCTGCCGGGAAAGAGGAGGGCAGGGTAGGGAAGTTTCTGAAGGAATGGGCGGGGCGCCCTGGAAAGTCCCGCCGTGCCCTGGTTCTGGTGTGGGACAACCCGCCCATGGTGGCGGGGGAGGGCACCTTCTGCTGGGAGATGCTGCGCCTGGCAGGGGGGGACATGGATTTCCAGGGCAGGGAGGGGTATTTTGTGCCGGGGGCGGAGTGGCTTCTCTCCAGCCAGCCGGAGTGCCTCGTCGTCTTCCGGGAATCGGCCCTGCACGCCCCGGCTGGCCTCCTGCGTGAATGGAAATCCCGCATGGTCCTCTTCCCCCAGGAGGACTTGCTCTGCCGCCCCGGACCCCGCTGGACCCAAGGGGTGACCCTGCTCCGGGAGGCCCTCCCATGAAGGCCCCCATCCTCTCCCTCTCCCTGGCCGCCCTCTGCCTCCTGCTGGGAACCCTGGGAATGGCCCTGGGAAGCGACGGATTCTCCTGGCCGGAGGGCATCCTCCTATCCTACCGGCTCTGCCGCGTGCTGGCGGGCTTCCTGGGTGGGGCGGCCCTGGCCTTCTCCGGCTCCCTCTTCCAGAATCTCTTCCGGAACCCCCTGGCGGACGCCTATCTCCTGGGAGTCTCCCAAGGCGCCGCCCTGGGCGCCGCCGCCTGCCTCCTCTGGGGCGGGGCGCTCCTTGCCCCCTGGCTTCCCCTGGGCGCCTTCCTGGGGGGATTCTCCGCCCTGCTCCTGACCCTGGCCCTGGCAGGGGGGAGGAACGACTCTCCGGAACCCCTCCTCCTCAATGGAATCGTGGCAGGGGCGCTGCTTTCCGGGCTCCTCCTCTGCCTCCTCTCCCGCGCCACCAGCGACCAACTGGCCGGGGTGACCTGGTGGATGCTGGGCGACCTCCAGGCCGTCCCCCCCGTCGCCCTGTCAATCCTAGGAGTGGCCCTTGGGCTGGCGTTGCTTCTGGCCGCCTACTGGTCCAGGGAAATCAACGCCCTGGCCCTGGGGGACGACTGGGCCTTGAGCCTGGGCGTGCGCCCCCTTCCCATACGCCTGGCCTTGCTGGGGTGCGGCGCACTGCTGGTGGCCCTCTGCGTCTCCTCCATGGGCATCATCTCCTTCGTAGGCCTGCTCGTCCCCCAGACTCTCCGCCGAATGCTGGGAGGGGATTTCCACCGCCTACTGCTGCCTACCGCCCTGGGGGGCGGCGCCTTTCTCCAACTCTGTGACCTCCTGGCCAAAGGCCTTGACCCGGTGCGTCCCCTGCCCGTGGGGGTGCTGACGGCCCTGGCAGGAGGCATTTTCCTGCTTGTCGCCCTGCACGGAAGGAGATGCCCATGAAAAAGGAACCGGCCGTCCCCTTGCGGGCATGGGACCTGGAAGACGGATACGGGGAAGAGCCCCTCTTCCGGGGTTTGTCCCTTTTTCTCTCCCCCGGGGAAGTGGTCTTCCTCCTGGGGGCCAATGGCTCCGGAAAAAGCACCCTTCTCCGAGTCCTGGGCGGCCTGCGAACCCCGCGGAAGGGAGGGGTGGAAATCCTTGGACGGAAGATGGAGGACCTCCCCCCCGCCGCCCGGGCCTGCCTGGCGGCAGTCTGCCTCCAGGCCTCCCCAACAACACTGGATTTCCGCGTCAGGGAGGTGGCGCTCTTCGGACGCACCCCGCGACTGGGACGACTGGGAGGCCCCACGCTTCAAGACCAACAGGCGGCAGAACGGGCCCTGGCATGGATGGGGCTGGAAAATAAGGCAGGCCACTGGGTCAGCCAACTCTCCGGGGGGGAACGACAACGCCTCCAACTGGCCGCCCTGATGGCACGGGAAGCCCCCGTCCTGCTCCTGGATGAGCCCACCTCCGCCCTGGACCCCACCTGGGCCAGGCTCGCCCTGCGCCGACTCCATCAATGCCTCCCCCCACAGGGGGCCATGCTGGTGGTCTCCCATGACCTGGAACTGGCACGGCAGACGGCCGACCGCGTCCTCCTCCTGGGCCAGGGACATTTCCTGGCCCAGGGCTCCCCCCAGGAAACCCTGACACCCCAAAACCTGAAACAAACCTTCCCCGGCCCATAAGACACCCACCCCCCAGGGGAGGCGGAAGGGGACCCTTCAGAAGCTCCAGGCGGGAAGGCGACGGCGCCAAGGGGGGAGTATGCGCACACCCCCCCCCCCCCCAAAAAAAGCCCCCTCTGTGCGCTCCGTGCCGCCCGGCGTGCCGGGCGCTAGATATCCGGGGTATGATCGGCATGGGCCTGGGCGCGTAGGCACCACCAGGCGGTCTTAAGCAGTCTCTCGGTGGAGAAATCGGATTCCTGGCCTTGGATTTCCTTCAGGAAGCCATCGAAATAATCTTCTCCCTGGGGATCCAGGGGGATGGCCCGGGGGGCGGGATCGTCTTCCAGAGCCAGGAGCACTTCCTTTCCTGCGTAGGAGAACTCCATCCATCCCTTGGTGCCGGTGACGGTGAAGCGCCAATAAGAGGGGAGGGCGAAGGCGCTACCCCGCGGGGCAGTGTAGGAGACATCCCCTGTGACCTGTGTGCCGCACTCCATCCCAAAGGCAATATGGGCCACATTTTGGAAATGGGGGCATTCCGGGAAATGCTGGTTGAAGGTCTTGACGTAGGTAAAGTTGTCGACCGGGCAGCCGCAGAGCCGGGGGAGGAAATCGAAGGCATGGCAGGCCAGATCGTTGATGGTGCCTCCGTGCATCCCTTCCTGGAAATACCAGTCCGGGCGTCCCTTGTGGTAGTTGAGGGGATGCATGCCATTGAATTGGATGCTCAGGAGTTCTCCCAGGGTGCCCTCTTTCACCAGCCGTGAGGCGGTGGCCATGGGAGGGCAGGTGCCCAAATCAAACATGCAGCCCAACTTGGGTCCGGGAATGTTCTTGGACTTGCTGCACAGGCAGTCAATCTGGCTCCACCCATCCAGGGAGGTGCAGAAGGGCTTGTCGGAGAGGACATGAATGCCCTTTTTGAGGGCGGCAATGATCACCGCCTCCCGGCGGGCATAGACCTCTCCCACCACCAGAACCTGGATGGGCAGATTCAAGAGATCCTGCAGGGACTCCACGAAGGGGCAGTCCACCCCCTTCTCCCGGGCCAAGGCGCGGGCCGCCTCATCCTCCTCCCAGGCGGCCACCAGGGTGGCGCCGGGGGTTTGGCGAATGCGCTCCACTAGGGAGAAGACGTGGGGATGGCGGAAGCCGGCGAAGGCGAAGGCGAGGGGGGGACAGGGAGTCATGGTTTTTCCTCCAGGAGGCGCAGGGCGTTTTCACGCCCCACCCAGAGCAGTTCCTCTTCGGTGAGGAGATTCAGGGATTCCAGGAAATCCATGCAGCGTTGCATGGTGCAGGCGGCGGCCACCAGGCACTGCTTTTCCGGATTGTAGAGTCTTCCGGAGGGTTCCAGGATGGCGTCGTTGCCCAGGATTCGGATGGGGCCTGGGGGCATGCCGGTGGCATCGCTGGCGTCGCTGGTGACGATGACCTTGCGGGGCCCTTTCACCTTTAGGATGATGCGAAGCAATTCCGGTGGGAGGTGATGGCCGTCGGAGATGACCATGGCGGTGAGCCGGTCTTCGGCCAGTCCCGCCAGCAGGGGATTTTCATGCCGTCCCACCAGATTGGGGCATGCGTTGCCCAGATGGGTAAGGGCCTTTGCCCCTGCGTCGGCGGCGGCGCGGACCTGGGCGTATCCCGCCATATGGTGCCCCACGGAGACGTGGATGCCCAGTTCCCTGGCGGCATGGATTCCCTCGGCCAGGGAGGGGGATTCGGCGCTCATGGTCAGGAGGCGGATAAAGCCTCCGGTGGCCTCGTGGAGAGCGCACAGGGAGTCCCGGGTGGGGAGTTGAAGCCACTGGGGATTATGGGAGCCGATGCCCCTTCCGGAGAGGAAGGGGCCTTCCAAATGGAGTCCGGGGACGGCCTTCTGGAGCCCGCCGCGTTCCACGGCGCGTCGGATCACCTGGCTGTTTCGGCGGTAGAGTTCCATCGGCCCCGTAATCAAGGTGGGGAGGAAGACCGCCGTCCCCGCCTCCAGGAGTTCTTCCGCCGCCCGGAGGAACTGGTCTTCCGTCAGCTCCGGGCTGTTGAAGTCCACCCCATGGTGGCCATTGACCTGCAAATCGACCCAGCCGGGATTTTTCATTCCTGGTAGCTTCCCTTCAGCTGGCTGGCGGCGGGGGCATCCAGATAGAGATGGCAATCCGGATGGGTCTGGAGGATGCTGGCGGGGCACAGATTGGTCACGGGGCCTTCCACGGCGGCGGCCACGGCGGCGGCCTTCCGGGCGTCGGGGACCGTGTTGATGATGGCCTTGGCGCGGAAAATCTGGGGGACGCTCATGGAAATTGCCACCTTGGGCACATCCTCCATGGTGGGGAACCAGCCTTCGGCGAACTGCTGATGGCGGCAGACCTCGTCCAGTTGGACGGGCAGATAGGAGCGTTTTGTGTCAAAGTCGGCGGGGGGGTCGTTGAAGGCGATGTGCCCGTTTTCCCCGATGCCGATGAAGGCCACATCCAGGCGCAGGGAGCCGATTTCCCGTTCCAGGGCGTCGCAGACCTCCTGGGGATTGGGATTCTCGCCCTGGACGGGGTGGAAGGCCATGGGGGGGATGGGGAGGCGGTCCAGGAAGGTCTTGTGGAGATTGAAGCGGAAGGAGGCGGGATGGTGGTCGTCCAGGCCGATGTATTCATCCAGGTGGAAGATGTTCACCTTGCCCCAATCCAGGTCCTTTTCCGCCACCAGGGCGTCGTACATTTCGTTTTGGCTGGGGGCGGTGGCCACCACGATGTTGGCGGTGCCGTAGTTTTGGAGGGCCTGGCGGATGAGGGAGGCGCCCCGGGCGGCGGCGGCGGCTCCGGATTGGACCTTGTCCGGGAAGATATGTACCTTGAGCATGGGGGAGCGGGGAGGGTAGGGGAGTTTTGTTGAGGGTAGGCGGGGAGGGGGGGGGCCTTCCCCGCCATGCATGCTGTCCTGCCTATGGGGGAGTCGGCGTGTGGGCCACTACTCTTCGTCCAGGCGGGAGAGCGGGTTTTGGCGATGGCATTCCTCGATGACGGCGATTTGGCGTTTCACCTGGCAGAGGGGCACTTCCAGGGGGGCGCCATGGAGGATGGCGTCATAGAGGTTGAGGTAGAACTTCTCCACGCGGGAGTGGAAATCGGCGCCCTCCTTGGAGGTGCTCCATTCGCCCTCGTAGAAGGAAAGTTCCTCGGAGCAGTAGGCGCGTCCCTCCAGGGGGGTGCGAATCAGCTTCTGGACGGGGGCCTCCTGGGGGTCGTAGAACTTCCACTGGAGTTTATTGTGGTCTCCCAGCAGGCTTCCGCAGGTGCCATAGACCTGGTAGACATAGGGGTTGAAGAGGCTGCAGCTGGAGACCTCCAGATCCACCACGGGGTGGCCGGCGGCGCTCATGAGCACCTTCACGTGGTCCTCGGCGTCGCCGAAGGTGTTGGCCCGGTCCATGTAGCAGACAATCTTCTCCGGCATCACATTTCCCATGAGCTGCAGGGCCTGGTCCAGGGGGTGGGGGCCGGTGTTCAGGAGGGAGCCGGCATTCATGGACTGGAGGGTCTGCCAGTCCCACCGGCGGGCGAAGCCGTTGAAGGCCACCTTCACCATGAC
>JAEDNB010000090.1 GCA_016302725.1 Lentisphaeria bacterium | reverse complement strand
CCTGGCTGGAAGTCCAGTTCGACATCAAGGACATGATGTACATCTACCTGGACCGGAAGCGCCGCCGCCGCAAGTTCCTGGTCTCCGTCTTCCTCCGCGCCTTCGGATACAACAACAACCGGGAAATCCTGGACGCCGTCTACGGTGTGCAGGAAAAGAGCCTGGCCAGCCTCAAGAGGGAGAGCGAACCCTCCCACTACACCCTCGCGGAGGACGTCCTGGACCCCCAGGACAAGGAAAACATCCTCTGCAGCGCCCTGGAGCCCGTCAGCAGGGACATCCTGGAAGCCCTGGCCGCCGCAAAGGTGGCCAAGGTCCCCGTGGTGGACACGGCGGAGATTGGTGACTCCTTCATCAAGTGCCTCCAGGATGACGAAACCATCACCCAGGAGGACGCCCAGAGGGAAATCTACAAGCGGATGCGCCCCAGCGAACCCGCCAACGCCGCCAACGCCAAGTCGATGTTCACCCGAATGTTCCAGGATGTGCGCCGCTATGACCTGGGCCTGGTGGGACGCTTCAAGCTCAACCAGCTCCTCCACATCGATGAGAAGGACGTGCCCCTGAACGTGCGCATCCTCACCAAGTGGGACATCGCCGCCGCCACCCGGGAACTGATGCGCCTCAACCGCCAGAACGGCAGGCCGGACGACATCGACCACCTCTCCCGCCGCCGCATCCGCACCATCGGGGAACTCCTCCAGAACAGTTGCCGCGTCGGCCTGATCCGCGTGGCCAACCTTGCCAGGGAGCGCAAGAACAACCGGGCCCAGGAGGGGGGAGTCGCCCCCGCCATCAACACCTTGATCAACACCAAGGGCTTCGAGTCTGCCGTGTCGGATTTCTTCCAGCACAACCAGCTCTCCCAGTTCATGGACCAGACCAACTGCCTCTCCGAACTGACCAACAAGCGCCGCCTCTCCGCCCTGGGTCCGGGGGGACTCACCCGGGACCGCGCCGGCACCGAGGTGCGTGACGTCCATGCCAGCCACTATGGCAGAATCTGCCCCATCGAGACCCCGGAAGGCCCCAACATCGGCCTGATTTCCAGCCTGGCCCTCTACGCCCAGCTGGATGAGTTCGGCTTCATCCGAACCCCCTACTGCCGGGTGAAGGATGGACGGGTCGTCACCGACAAGAAGGGAAATCCCGAAATCGTCTACATGAAGGCCGACGAGGAGGAGGAGCATGTCATCGCCCAGGCCAACGCCCCCCGGGACGAGGAGGGACGCTTCCTCAATGAATACGTCCTGGGCCGCAAGGGCGGAGAGGCCGGGGAATTCCCCGCCTCCGAGGTGGATTTCATCGACGTCTCCCCCAAGCAGATGATCTCCGCCGCCGCCAGCGTCATCACCTTCCTGGAACATGACGACGCCAACCGCGCCCTCATGGGATGCAACATGCAACGCCAGGCAGTCCCCCTCATGCGGCCCCAGGCACCCCTGGTGGGCACCGGAATGGAGGGCGTCATCGCACGCTACTCCCACGCCATCCAGGTGGCCTCCCGGGACGGCGTGGTGGCCTGGGCGGACGGATACAAGGTGATTGTCACCCCCGACGGAAAACTGCCCGAGGGCACCTCCGCCTCCTCCTATGCCCAGAACCTGGACACCCCCCAGGTCCAGGTCTACCTCCTCTTCAAGTTCCTCCGCTCCAACGCCTGCACCCTGGTGAACCAGCGCCCCATCGTGACCGTTGGACAGAAGGTGAAGGTGAACCAGCCCTTGGCGGACGGCGCCTGCACCGACGGCGGCGAACTGGCCCTGGGCCGCAACGTGCTGGTGGCCTTCATGTCCTGGTGCGGCTACAACTACGAGGACGCCATCATCATCAGCGAGAAACTGGTGCAGGAGGACATCTACACCTCCGTCCACATCAACCTCCAGGAGGTGGAGGTGCGCCCCACCAAGCAGGCCCAGCCCGAGGAAATCACCCGGGACATCCCCAACACCTCCGCCGAAAGCCTCAGCAACCTGGACAACGAGGGTGTCATCCGCCTGGGCGCCGTGGTGAAGCCCGGAGACATCCTGGTGGGCAAGGTCACTCCCAAGCAGGAGGGCGACCTGGCGCCGGAGGAACGGCTGCTGAAGGCCATCTTCGGCGAGAAGTCCAGCGACGTGAAGGAGACCTCCCTGAAGACCGAGCCCGGCAATGACGGCGTGGTGATGGACATCCGGCTCCGCCGAGACAATGCCAACAGCGTCAAGATGAACAAGAAGGAGCTGGAGAACAAGAAGAAGGAGACCAAGCGGAAATACGACGACGAGCGCAAGGCCGTCGTGGACGACCTGGTGAAGGAACTCTCCGACAAGTTCTCCGGGCAGAAGTTCTCCATGGAGGTGTGCGCCAGGAGGGAGGGCGGCGAAGTGGAGACCCTCATCCACGCCGACCGCAAGATCACCAAGCAGATGCTCACCAACCTGGCCAACCACTACGACCGCCTCCAGATGCCGGAATGCAAGGAACGGGCCGACATCGAGGAGATCATCCGGAAATACCGCGGCCAGTTGAAGGACAACGAAACCCGCTGCAAGGAGGCCATCGAGCGCCTGGAGCGCAACGAGGGCGCCGAGGAAGGCAAGATCAACGAGGTGAAGGTCTACATCGCCAGCAAACGCCGCCTCTCCATCGGCGACAAGATGGCCGGACGCCACGGAAACAAGGGCATCGTCTCCAAGATCGTCCCCGTGGCGGACCTCCCCTTCATGGCGGACGGAACCCCCGTGGAGATCGTCCTGAACCCCATGGGCGTGCCCTCCCGCATGAACATTGGCCAGGTTTTCGAAACCCATGCCGGCTACGCCGCCAAGATCCTGGGCATCACCGTGGCCACCCCCGCCTTCGACGGCATGCCCGAGGCGCGGATGGTGGACCTGCTGGAGCGCGCCCGCCTGGTGAAGATTGCCGAGGCCGCCGGGAAGACCGTCCCCGAGAAGCTCATGGAAGGGCTTCGGAAGGTGGAGGGCCCCGAGGTGGAAAAGGCCAAGGCGGAGGTGCGCAAGCTCATCGAACAGGCCGGATGGCACGTGGGCCCCAGGGACGACAACGCCTGCACCGGCGGCAAGGTCCTGGACGCCCAGGGCACCGACCGCACCGATGACTTCGTGGACATCGACGGAAAGACCCGCCTCTACGACGGCAGGACCGGCGACGCCTTCGAGCAGCGCGTCATGGTGGGGCAGATCTACATGCTCAAGCTGGACCACCTGGTGGTCAACAAGATCCATGCCCGCGCCGTCGGCCCCTACTCCCTGGTGACCCAGCAGCCCCTGGGCGGCAAGGCCCAGGGCGGCGGCCAGCGTTTCGGCGAAATGGAAGTCTGGGCCCTGGAGGCCTACGGCGCCGCCTACACCCTCCAGGAGATGCTCACCGTCAAGTCCGACGACATCACCGGGCGCACCAAGATCTACGAGTCCATCATGAAGGGCAACAACGAACTGGAGGCCGGCGTGCCGGAATCCTTCAACGTGCTGCGCCGGGAGATGATGAGTCTCTGCCTGGATGTCCGCATCCACCACGCCAACGCCAACATGGCGTAGGCGCGGGGAGTTCCTTCCGATTCCGAGTGTGTGGCGGCCCCCCCGCGGGAGCCGCCGAAAACCCCCTTTCCTGAGGATAAAAAGTGGATACTCTGATGAACAAAACCGATGTGGGTAACGATGTGGACGTGCTGAAGGACTCCAACAGCGTCTCCATCAGCGTTGCCTCCCCCGAGACCATCCGGGCATGGAGCCATGGCGAGGTCAAGAACCCCGAGACCATCAACTACCGCACCTTCAAGCCGGAGAAGAACGGGCTCTTCTGCGAGAAGATCTTCGGACCCCAGAAGGACTACGAGTGCAGCTGCGGAAAGTACAAGCGCCTGAAATACAAGGGCGTCGTCTGCGAGACCTGCGGCGTGGAGGTCACCAAGGCCCAGGTGCGCCGGGAGCGCATGGGACACATCGAACTGGCCGTGGGGGTCTCCCACGTCTGGTTCTACAAGTGCTCCCCCTCCCGCCTGGCCCTGATCCTGGGAATCCCCCAGATCAGCCTGGAAAAGGTGCTCTACTACGAGAGCTACGTGGTGACCGACCCCGGCGACACCCCCCTGAAGAAGGGCCAGCTGCTCACCAAGGATGAACTGGAGGAAAACCAGGAGAACTACGGCGAGGCCTTCCAGGCCGGCATGGGCGCCGAGGCCATCGAGGCCCTGATGCCCACCCCCGAGGAACTCCCCGGACTGCTGGAGGAACTCACGGAACAGTTGACCGGCAGCAAGGGAAGGGGAAAGGCCATCGGCAACCGCACCACCGGAGACCGCAAGAACCTGGTGAAGCGCATCCGGCTGGTGGAGGGCTTCCTCAAGAACAAGATGGACCCCCGCTGGATGATTCTCCACGTCCTCCCCGTGATCCCCCCCGACCTGCGACCCCTCGTCCCCCTGGAAGGAGGGCGCTTCGCCACCAGCGACCTCAATGACCTCTACCGCAGGGTCATCAACCGCAACAACCGCCTCAAGCAGCTGAAGCAAATCCCCACCCCCCCCGTCATCATCAGCAACGAGAAGCGAATGCTCCAGGAGGCCGTGGACGCCCTGCTGGACAACGGACGCCACGGGCGCGCCGTCACCGGCACCGCCAACCGCCCCCTCAAGTCCCTCTCCGACATGCTGAAGGGAAAGCAGGGGCGCTTCCGCCAGAACCTGCTGGGCAAGCGCGTGGACTACTCCGGGCGCTCCGTCATCGTCGTCGGCCCTGAGCTGAACATCAACCAGTGCGGCCTGCCCAAGGCGATGGCCCTGCGACTCTTCGAGCCCTTCATCATCCACCGCCTCAAGGAGCAGGGAAAGGTCCAGACGGTGCGCAACGCCAAGCGCTGGATCGAGGAGCGCCGGAAGGAAGTGTGGGACGTGCTGGACGAGGTGGTCACCGGCCATCCCATCCTGCTGAACCGCGCCCCCACCCTCCACCGGATCTCCATCCAGGCCTTCGACCCCATCCTCATCGACGGGCAGGCCATCCGGCTGCACCCCCTGGTCTGCGCCGCCTTCAACGCCGACTTCGACGGCGACCAGATGGCCGTCCATGTGCCCCTCTCCAACGAGGCGCAGCTGGAGGCCAAGCTGATCATGCTCTCCCCCAACAACATCTTCTCCCCCGCCTCGGGCAAGCCCCTGGCGCTCCCCTCCCAGGACATGGTGTTGGGCGTCTACTACCTCTGCTACGAGGACGAAGCCCGGAAGGCCGCCTTCATGGCCAAGCCCAAGCATGAACAGCCCCACTACGACTCCTACAACGAGGTCCTCCAGGCCATGGAGGTCTACCGCATGGCCAACGAGAACAACCACAACGCCCGGGAGCCCATTGCCGTGGGCCTGGACATCCACGACTTCTTCTACTTCAAGAACCCGTACTACCGGGACGGGGCGGAGCAGGCCCGCATCGACGCCCTGGTGGGCGCCGAAAAGGAAAAGCAGGAGGCCGAGGACCGGAAGATGGTCTGGGGCAACCGCAAGGAACGCTGGGTGATCACCACCCCCGGACGGCTGATCTACAACGAAATCTGGCCGGACGTCCTGGGCTTCTGGAACCAGCCCGCCAAGAAGAAGGACATCGAGGGCATGATCAAGCAGTGCCACGAAATCTGCGGCCACGACGCCCTTCTCCCCCTCCTGGACCGCCTGAAGAACCTGGGATACGCCTGGGCCACCCGCTCCGGCTTCTCCATCTCCATCGCCGACATGCTCATCCCCGCCGACAAGAAGGAGAAGATCCAGGCCGCCGAGGAGGAGGTGGCCAAGGCCCGTGAAGAGCAGACCCAGGGGCTCATCGACGACAAGGTGCGCCGCAAGAAGTGCATTGACACCTGGTCCAGCGTCCGTGACAAGCTGGCCGACGCCCTGGAGTCGACCCTCAAGTCCAATGGCGGCCATCCCGGCATCAACTCCGTCTGGGCCATGATGGACTCCGGGGCCCGAGGCTCCAAGGACCAGGTCACCCAGCTGGGCGGCATGCGCGGACTGATGTCCAACACCAGCGGTGACGTGGTGGAAACCCCCATCATCCACAATTTCCGCGAGGGACTCACCGGACTGGAATACTTCAACTCCACCCACGGCTCCCGGAAGGGCATGGCCGATACCGCCCTCAAGACCGCCGACGCCGGATACATGACCCGACGCCTGGTGGACGTGGCCCATGACGTGATCTGCACCGAGGAGGACTGCGGCACCACCAACGGCATCTGGCTCACCGCCCTCAAGGACGGAAACAAGGAAATCAAGTCCCTGGCCGAACGCATCGTGGGGCGCTTCTCCGCCGACAACATCTACGACAGCAACGGGAACCTGATTGTGGGCGCCGGGGAGGAAATCACCCCCTACATCGCCGAATGCATCAAGAAGACCGGCGAGACCAAGGTCCACATCCGCTCCGTCCTCACCTGCCAGTCCTCGCGGGGCGTGTGCGTCAAGTGCTACGGACGCAACCTGGCCACCGGCGAAATGCCCATGGAAGGGGACGCCCTGGGCATCATCGCCGCACAGTCCATCGGTGAACCCGGAACCCAGCTGACCCTCCGTACCTTCCACTCCGGCGGAACCGCCTCCACCACCGCGGCCGACAAGGAAATCAAGGCCAGGTGGGAGCCCTCCAGCGACCTCACCAAGAAACTGGAGGCGGTGGAGGAAAAGGCCAAGGCCGCCAACTGGAGCGACGAAAAGAAGACGGCAGAGGCGGAGAAACTGAAGAAACGGGAGGATGTGGCCTTCCTCGTCTTCGAAAACATCGAGACCATCGAATGCAAGGACGAAGACGGCAAGGAGTGCCACAAGGTGAAGGTCAGGGACGGACGTATCCGTGCCAAGGCCGCCCTCTTCCCCAAGGACAGCAAGGAGCCCATGATGGGCGACGTGGACCTGAATGTCTTCGACATCCCCTACGGCGCCATCCTCAAGGTGAAGGACCAGCAACTGGTCCGGCCCGACGAAATCATCGCCACCGTCGACCCCTTCACCACGCCGGTCATGACGGAGCACGACGGCATCGTCCGCTTCGAGGACCTCATCGATGGACAGACCATCCGCAGGGTCCACAACATGCAGTCCGACAAGGATGAAATCACCGTCCTCCAGCATCCCGAGAACACCAATCCCGCCATCCGAATCGTGGACAAGGCCGGAAACGAACTGGAGCGAAAGACCCTCTCCGAGGGAACCCAGATCCTGGTCAAGAACGGCGAAAAGGTGCGCAAGGGAAAGTTCATCGCCCAGACCCCCAAGGCACAGGAGAAGACCTCCGACATCACCCAGGGTCTGCCCCGGGTCGCCGAACTCTTCGAGGCGCGCCGCCCCAAGGAGGCCGCCGTCCTGGCCAAGATCGAAGGGGAGGTGGTCCTCGGCGGAGGACAGACCAAGAACAAGGCAAGGGTCTATGTGGTGAATTCCGAACTTGCCGTCCGCAACAACGACGGCAGCGTGGACCTCAAGGCCTCCCCCGAGGAGAGCAAGAGGGAACACCAAATCCCCAACGGAAAGCACCTCATCGTCCAGCCCGGCGACTTCGTCCATGCGGGCGATTGCCTGACGGATGGCGCCCCCGTCCTCCAGGACTACCTGGACATCTGCGGACCCCAGCGCCTCCAGGCCCTCCTGGTGGAATCCGTCCAGAAGGTCTACCTCAAGCAGGGCGTGGCCATCAATGACAAGCACATCGAGATCATCGTCCGGCAGATGATGCGGAAGATCCGCATCAGCGACCCCCATGACACCACCTTCCTGGAAGGGGAGACGGTGGACATACGGGCCTTCAACGCCGTCAACGACAAGGTGGTGGCCGAGGGAAAGGTCCAGGCTGCCGGACAGCAGATCCTCCAGGGAATCACCAAGGCCTCCCTGGCCACGGACTCCTTCATCAGCGCCGCCTCCTTCCAGGATACCCCGCGCATCCTCACGGAAGCCGCCACCCTGGGACGGGTCGACTACCTCCATGGCTTCAAGGAAAATGTGATCATGGGACATCTGATTCCCGCCGGAACCGGATACTACAAGGTCCAGAACCCCGTCCTCAAGAGCCTCAACGCCGATGGGGAAGCCTGCGAAATCACCGACGATGGAAACCACATCGTGGACCCCGGCAGCGCCTACGAGGACCAGGACTTGAACCTCAACATGGGCACCGCTGACGAGGCGGATCTGGTGGAAAGCGACCTCAACATCGAGAGCGCCTCCGCGCCGAAGTTCTTCGATCCCAGCATCCCAACCTCTGACTCCGACGTCCTGGATTCCCTGGAGTAGTCCCCGCCCCTGACGGGAACCCCCATAGGCCCCTTGCCTCTCCCTTCCCCGGAGGGCAGGGGGCCTTCTTTTTCCCCAAAACCGGA
>JAEDNB010000089.1 GCA_016302725.1 Lentisphaeria bacterium | reverse complement strand
ATGGCGCAGATGCAGCAGTCGGACCAGACGTTTTCCCCGGTTTCCACCATGTCGATGACGGTGAAGATGGGGAGGATTAGGCCCATGACGCCCAGGGGGGCGCCCAGGCCTGCCATGAGGGAGAGGGTGAGGAAGTAGCATCCCATGGGGACGCCGGCATTGCCGATGGCGGAGAAGACGGAGATGAAGACCCAGAGGGCCATGAGGGGGAGGGTGAGGACGATGCCAGTGTTCTGCATGACAAAGAGGGAGGTCACCAGGATGAAGGCGGCGCATCCGTTCATGTTGATGGTGCAGCACAGGGGCAGGATGAAACGGGCCACTTCAGGCTTCGCCTTCAGGTTGTTCTCCGCAGAGGCCACCGTGACGGGCAGGGTGGCGGCGGAACTCTTGGTGAAGAAGGCCATGAGCACGGCGGGCAGCATGGCCCGGAAGACCTTCAGGGGATTCAGCTTGTGGACCAGGAGGAAGCCGGGCAGCACCAGGAAGAACTGAATCAGGTTGCCCAAAATCACCACCAGGACGTATTTCCCCAGGGAACCGGTGACCCAAGTGCCGCATTGGGCGGAAAACTGGCTGGCAAAGGCCACGATGCCCACGGGCAGAATCCACACCAGGGCGCGGATGAGGGAGAAGAGCACTTCCTGCATTCCGAGAATCACCTGGGTCAGCGCCTGGACCTGGGGGGAGTCCCGGCGAATGGCCAGGGTAAGGCCCACCGCCGCCGCCAGGAAGATCACGCTAAGCACATTGCCTCCCAGAAGGGAACCCACGAAGTTCTCCGGCACCACCGAGAGAAGGTGCTCCTGGTAGCTTAAGGCCTGAAACTGGGTGCCGACACTGGAGGCTCCCTCCGCAATGGCGCTTTCCTCCAAATTGCCAGGGGCGATGAGGCGGAAGAGGAGGAGGCCAACCAGGGCGGAGGCAAAGGTGGTCAGCAGGGTGTAGGCGAGGGTGCGCAGGAAGATTCTGGTAGTCTTCCGCTGGGCCCCCAGGGTGGCCAGGGTGGTGGTGACCGCCAGGGCAATGGTGGGCACCGCCAGCAGTTTGAAGAGACGGGTGAAGATGGAGGCGATGGTGTCGCAGAGGGCGGTGATCCAGGAGACTTGGAGGGCGCCCAGGAGGCCGCCGAGGGCCAAGGCGACCATCCAGATGAGCATCTGCTTGCTGTTGAATCCTTTGCTTGGGGAGAACTTCATGGGGGAAAAGGGGAAATGGGGGAGGGAGGGGAAAAAGGGGGGAAGGGAAGGGAAGCGGAACTATTGTCCCAGGCGCTCCTTGAGCTTCTGCTGGAGCTCCTGCGCCTCCTGGGGGGTGCTGCGACGATAGAGAATCCCATTCTCCGCATTGAAGGAATACCGATGCTGGGGATCTATGCCGAAGAACTGGGACAACACCCGCTGGAGCAGCGCCAGCTGGGTGTTCAGACGGGTCCGCTTCTCCCCATCCTCTCCCGCCTCCCCCAGGGCCTTCTCCAAAAGCCCCTTCCGGGCCACCAAACGCAAAAACGCCTCCTCGGGAGTGCCTAGACGCTGGTAAATCAGGTTCTTCTCCCCATCAAACAGGTATGCGGGCTCCCCGTCCTGGGCCAGCGCCAGGGACAGCAGGCGGTTGTGCACCTTCAATTCATTCTGGAGACGGGATACCTCGGCGAGCTGGGGCTCCCGATTCTCCTGGGCCATCCCCTCCAAGGCCTTCGCCGCCTCCTGCAACTGGGCGGAGAGCACCCGCTGCCGCCGCAGGGCGTTCTCCAGGGCCTCCCGGATGGTGCATTGGGCGATGAGGACGGTGCCGTCCTCCTGGGGGAGAATGGTGGGGCTGGGAGAGGCCTCCTGGGAGAAGAGGGCAGAGGAGAGGAACAGGAGGAGGGGGAGGAAGAGCAGGATGGGTCTCATGGCGGTGGGGGGAGTCTTGGAAAAAGAGGAGGAAAGTCAGCGTCCGTCGTGAAGTTTCTTCAGGAAAGCCTTTGTGCGGGGGTGGGAGGGATTTCCGATGACTTGGTCCGGGGGGCCTTGCTCCACGATGACGCCATCGGCCATGAAGACCACATGGTCGGAAACCCTGCGGGCAAAGCTGATTTCGTGGGTCACAATGACCATGGTCATCATCTGGGCGGCCAAATCCCGGATGACCTTCAGGATCTCTCCAGTGAGCTCCGGATCCAGGGCGCTGGTGGGTTCGTCGAAGAAGAGGATTTCAGGCTGTCCCATGAGCGCCCGGGCAATGGAGACCCGCTGCTGCTGACCGCCGGAAAGCTCGCAGGGATACGCGTTCTCCTTCCCCTGCAACCCAATGCGCTCCAGCAGGGCCGTGGCTTCCTGGAGGACGGCTTTGGGCTCCCGTTTCTGAACGTAGAGGGGAGCGTCAGTGATGTTCTGCATCACGCTGTAGTGGGGGAAGAGGTTGAAGTTCTGGAAGACCAGCCCGAAGTGGGAGCGGAGCTTGCGCAGGGTGCCGGAAGAGGCGTAGCGGGAGCCCTTGGGCGTGTCCTGGCAGACCACGTCATCCAGGTAGCGCATGGTGCCGTGATCCATGGTCTCCAGCAGGGTGGCGCACCGAAGGAAGGTGGACTTCCCGCTGCCGGAGGGGCCGATGATGGAGACGACCTGGCCGGAATGGACGGTCAGGGAGATGTCCTTGAGCACAGCCAAGTGACCAAAGCTCTTTTGAAGATGCTGCACCTGGAAGACGACGGGCTTTTCCATAGGCGTGAGTTCCTCCTGCTTCCTAACGATAGTAGTTCATGCGCCGTTCCAGATATTCCATGAGGGCGGCCACCAGGAAGTTGAAGGCATAGTAGAAGGCACCAGCCACCAGATAGGGAGTCATGGAGGCCTGGGAACTGGCCAGCTGCTTGGCCTGGGTGAACATCTCCGCGCAGGCGATGGCAAAGGCCAGGGAGGTGTCCTTCGTGAGGGTGATGACCTCGTTGGTCACCGGGGGAAGGGTGCGCTTGAGCACCTGGGGAAGGATGATCTTGTTCAAGGTCTGCAGCCGGGAATAGCCCAGAACCTGGGCCGCTTCATATTGCCCCTGGGGAATGGAAAGAAAGCCCCCCCGGAAAATCTCCGCAAAATAGGCGGCATAGTTCAAGGAGAAGGCAATGATCACCGCCGGAAAGCGATAGCTGGTGGAAAGGGGAATCCCGAAGAGAAAGTAGGGGCCGAAGAATATCACCAGGAGCTGGAGCATCAGGGGCGTGCCCCGCATCACGGAGATGTACGCCCGGGTCAGCCAGGCCAGGGGGGAGAACTTGCTCATGCGGAACAGGCAGATCAGCAACCCCAGGGGCAGGGCATAGAGCAAGGTCAGGAAAAAGATGGCCACCGTGGTCCCGAAGCTCCTGAACAAGAGCGTGAGGGTGTACCGGAATTGGGGGGCGGAGAGGGACTCCAGCAGTTCGGCAAGGAATGGGGGCACAGCGGCAGGGTGGTTGGGGAAGGGAGAAGAGAGAAGGGAAGGCCCGCCCGCCCCGAAAAGACAGGGGGACGGGCCGAAGGACAGGGGACGGGGGGAAGGAGGGAGCTACTTCTTCTGGATGCTCACGTCCTCGCCGTCAAACCACTGGCGGGAGATCTTGGAGAAGGTGCCGTCCTCGTGCATCTGGTCCAGGGTCTCCTGCACCTGGTCCCGCAGGGCGGTGTTGCCCAGCTTGAAGCCCACCCCGTACTGCTCGGTGGTCAGGTTCTCCTGGAGCATCCGCACCGCGTCGCTCCCCTTCATGAGGCGCACGGCCACGCTGTAGTCGATGACCAGGGCGTCGCAGGCGCCGGCCTGCAATTCCATGAAGGCCTGGTTGAAATTGGGCACCTCGACGATTCCCTTGAGGGACTTGCGCAGTTCCGCGCACTCCTCGGACTGGAGGGCCTTCAGGCCGGAGGAGTCCGCCTGGGCCTCCACGGTCTTGCCGGCCAGGTCGCCCTTGCCCTGGATGGGGGAGTCCTTGCGGACCAGGATGACCTGGGAACTGTCCACATAGGGCTCGCTCCAGGTGTAGAGGTCCTCCCGCCCGTTGATGGTGAAGCCGTTCCAGATGCAGTTGATGGAGCCGCTGTTGAGTTCGGCGTCCTTGGCGTCCCAGTCAATGGGCTGCAGGGAAATCTTCCAGCCACGGCGGACGGCCACTTCCTTGGCCAGGTCCAGGTCGAAGCCCACCAGCTGGCCCGTTTCGCCGTCGATGAAGCCGTAGGGAGGGAAGGAGGCGTCCAAGCCCACGATCAAGGTGAAGTCCTTGCTGTTCAGCTGCTCCACCGCCTCCTCGTAGGAGTATTCGCTTTGGTTGACGGCGGGGTTTTTGGCGGCCTGTCCTTTTTTGCCGCAGGAGGCCAGGGGAAGGAGGGCGAGGAGGGCGAGAAGGGCGAGGAAGGCGTTTCTCATGGGGGGAGTTTCCGGGTTCAGGGGAGGGCTTGGGGAGGCCGGGCGCCCCATCCTGGGGGAGGGGCGCGGAAAGGCAGGGCCTCAGGGGAAAAATCAGAGAAGCGAATCAATATACCACAGTTTCCCGTATCGTCCCCCTAGGGAGCCAGGGGATGGGGGGAGGGCTTCCTTGCCGGGCGTTTTTCCTTCCTTGCCGGGGGAAAAGTTTTCGCGAGGATGTGCATTTCGTGCATTGTCGGAAGTTTGTTTTGCTTCTTTCTTCCCCATCGGTATATTCTCCCTCGCCTCCGGAATCCCCGGAGGATGCGCCTGATTCCGCAAAGGTGGTGTTTTGCGCCTTTCCTTGGCCTCTGTCTCCGGGAGGCCATCGCCGTGCCCGCCCACGTCCCTGGGGTTCCTTCCCGGGAGGGGGCGTTGCCCCGGCTTCCCGGAGCCAGGCTGTTCCCCGGGGCGTGGGGCGAGGCCCCGTGCCCCACGCCATCCAGCGCAAAGCCCCCCTTGTTCTTTCCCGGTCTCAGGCGTGTGTGAAGCACGGAAACCCACTGGCGGCGCCTCTCCCTCCCATCCCCGGGAATGGTGGAAGGCCGAGGCCACGCCAAAACCACAGGGAGAAACATTCCATGAAAGAAATTGGTCCTGTACAGAGTTTTTGCGGCGACTTCACCCAGGGAGGGCGGGAATGCCTCCGGGAACGAAGGAAGAGAATGGGATTGAGCATCGAACAGCTGGGGAAGGCCATGGGGGTGAAGGGGACGACCCTGCGCAAATGGGAGAACGGAAGCGTCCGCTTCTGCAATCCCGTCAACGCACGGAAGGTCCGGCGCTTCCTGGCCGGGGAACTGGACGAAGCCCTGCGGGGCCTTTCCCTGACACCCCTTGCCCATTGCGAGGAGCGTCGCCTCCAGCACCAGCCCCTCCTGAAGTGCATGGAGCGCATCTCGGAGTTGTATCGTGTCTGCCAGGGGCATCCACGATTGGAAAGCGCCGTCCTGGAGAACCTGAATGCCGCCTTGGCGCGCACCACGGCGCGGATTATCGGGCGTTCAGCCCAGGGGACAGAGGGGAAGGAGGGATAGGTATGACCAGGAAAGCCATTCGCCATGCCGCCCAGGAGCCCTTCTCCGGGGTGTTCACGCCTGGGCTGCGCCGTCGGTTCCGTGCCCAGCGCACGGGATTGGGGGTCAGCCTTCAGCAGTTGGGGGAGGTCCTTCGCATCAACTGGTCCACCATCCGGAAGTGGGAGGCGGGGGTTTCCTCCCGTTGCCAGCCCCGCCATGTCTCCCGGGTCCGCTCCTTCCTGGCCCATGAATACGACGAGCGGCTGAAGGCGCTCTCCTCCCCGGAACCGACACTCTCGGAAATGATGCGGAAAATGCCGGAGAGCCTCCATGCCTGCATGGAACGGGCCTGGGTGATCTATGGTGTCTCCCAGTGCTATCCGGGGGTGGAGGGACTCCTCTTGAATGAACTGGACGCCGCCGTGGACAGGACGGCCGCAAGGGTCCTGGATATCTATGGAGGGGGCGCTTCCCGCGAAGGTCGGCGCCCCTCTTCCTGAGGGAAAGGGCAGGGGGAAGGGCAGCTCCTCCCCCTGCCTTCCTTTCCTTCCCTCCTTCCCCTTCCTGGGAGGGGGGCTTGCGGCGGCTAACGCAGGATGGCCCGAATCAGGTTGCTGATGGCGCCGGGGGGGAGGAAGAGGAGAAGGGCCGCCAGGGCGGTGAGCACTTCCACGCTTTTCCGGAAGGCCTGGTTGGAGAGGCGGCGGCTGAGGAGAAGCCCCAGGAATGTCCCCAGGAAAAGGGCGGGGAGGAGTTTCGCATTGAAGAGGAGACTCTCCCGGGTAATCATGCCACGCAGCACCATCAAGGGAATCTTGATCCAGTTCAGCACCAGGAAGAACCAGGCATTGGTGGCGATGAACTCCTCCTTGGGGAGCTGCATGGCCAGGAGGTAGATCAGGGCCACGGGGCCTGCGGCGTTGGCCAGGGTGGTGGTGACTCCCGCCAGCAACCCGAAGAAGAGGGCCATCCCCCACATCCCCCACCGGCTGTCCTGGGCGCAGGAGACCAGGAGGTTCACCTTCCCCTTCCCTTGGTTGAGAAGGAAGAGAACCAGGATGATGCTGGCCGTCACATAGCGGATGGCCGTGTCGTCCATCCAGGAGAAGCCCAGGAGCCAATAGCCCAGGAGGATTCCCAGGATGGAGATGGGCAGGAGTCGGAGGAGGAGGCGCACATTGCAACTGCGCTTGAAGCGGAGGGCGCCCACGGCGTCTCCCGCCACCAGAAGGGGGAGAAGGGCGCCCGTCGCCGTCCGGGCGGGGAGGACTCCCGCCAGCAGGGGCACCGCCAGGGAGCCCAGCCCGGGAATGCCGCATTTGGCCATGCCTACTACAATGCCGCAAAGGACGGCCATGAGCCAGCCGCCAAAGGAAAGGTCATACATGGGGAAAAGACAGGAAGGGAAAAAGGGGGGCACGGAAAGGCCGGGGCAGACGGAGGGTCGCCGTGCCCCGGCCTGGGTTGCGGAGATTCAGGAAGGAGGGCGCGTCAGTAGGCAGACACGTTCACGCTGGTGTATTCCTTGTAGCCGGAAGCTGTGAAGAGGGCGCACTGGGTGACGGCGGCGTTGGAGCCGAGGCACCAGAATTCCGCCGCCTTGTCCGGGCTGACGGACTCCGAATGGCCATCCCAGAAGGCCATGTTGCACTGGTTGGAGTGGTGGGCGGAGAGGGTGGACAGGTTGGGGTTGTAGGTGTAGTCCCGGGGCCCCACGCGGGAGGCGCCCTTGTTCTGGGCGACCTTGTTCACAGCCTCGTCGGAGCAGCCCAGGATCCAGCGCTGGGCGGCGGGCACCTTGCCGGCGTCGGGTCGAATGCCGATGCCGCCGTTGTTCATGACGACGTGGATGCGGGGCTCAATGCCGCCCCAGGTGCAGTCCGTCTCCCCGGGGTTGGGGGCGAAGCTGCGTGCGGCGGGGAGGCCATAGGCCGTGGTGATATGGCCGATCAAGTCCCTTTCGGGGCGTTCGCCCTTGATGATGGAGCAGTGTTCCACCCCGACGGGCCAGTATCCCAGGCCCAGGCTTCCATTGGCGGCGTTGCCGTTGTTACGGAGATCCACGTAGGGCTTGCCATCGGAGTAGGCGCCGGGATAGTACCAGTAGGAACCGAATTCCGAGCCGGGGACGCAGATGAGGTAGCCGTCATAGTCGTCGGAGTAGAGGAGGAAGCCCAGGATGCACTGCTTCTGGTTGTTGGTGCAGGAGATGGCGCGGGCCTTGGCACGTGCCTTGGAGAGGGCGGGCAGCAGCATGGCGGCCAGGATGGCGATGATTGCAATGACCACCAGCAACTCAATCAGCGTAAAGGTTTTTCTCATCGGTTTTTGGGAAAAGTGGGAGGGGAATTTGGGGAGGACAGGGAACCAGAAGGCCTTGCTAAACTGTCTTTATTATCATAAAAAATCCCCAAAAAACAAGTTCAGTAACTACCCTCCAGGGGATTTTTTTCTTGTGCCTGGGGAAAAAACGCCCCGCACTGCCGGAAAGGGCGGCACGGGGCGGAGGGGAGGGCCGCCTCCGCCGGGGCCCCCGCCGGAAAGGGGGGCGGGAGGGGGCGAAGACGGCGCGCGGGGGCGCGGCTAGAGGTACAGCGGGCCCAGGTACTGGCAGGCGCGGAAGTCGTCGTTGCCCAGGCGCTGCCACATGGTGGGACGGAAGATGTCCTCCTTGGGAACGTTGCACATGTCCACGGGGATGCGCAGCATGGCGGCCAGGGTGACCAGGTCGGCGCCGATGAGGCCGTAGGAGCTGGCGTCGTGGTTGGGGCCGATGCTGTTCATGTACTCGAAGGAGGTCATGTCCCGGGGAGTCCAGAAGGTCTGGGGCCAGGTGGGGTCGGTGACCTTCTTGATGTGCTCCTCCACCTTCTTGGGCAGCTGGACGGACTCGCCTTCCACGATGGAGAAGGTGAGCATGTTGTCCACGCAGTTCATGCGGTAGG
>JAEDNB010000088.1 GCA_016302725.1 Lentisphaeria bacterium | reverse complement strand
GCCATGCTTCTGCCCGCCCTCTCCAAGGCGCGGGCAAAGGCACGGGGCATCGCCTGCGTGAACAACGAGAAGCAAATGGGGCTTGCCGCAGCCATGTATGGCGATGATTACAACGGCTACTGGCTCCACGCCAACGGCAGCCAGTATTTCGACTTCCGGATGCCCGGCGAAAACCGCCCCGCCAACGCCTTCGTGACCATGTCCCCCTACCTGGGAGGGCCGGACTACGACGAAATCAAGGCCTACGCCACCAGCGTAGGCTATGAAAAGGCCAGCAAAAGGACATTGAAGACCTACCTGTGCCCCTCGAACTCCCTCTCCACCCTGAGCGCCCAGTACGTCAAGCCCACCTACGGCTTCTCCGCCACAAACTACGTGGCCACTGGCTACACCCAGCCCCTCTTCCTGGACAAGTGCTGGGACGCCGAGCAAAGCAGCAAGCCGCGGATTTCCTCCCCCAGCACCATCATCCTGGGTGGCGACCTCTACTTTGGCAACGGCTACTACACCGCCCTGACCAACATCAAGTGGCATTATGACAACACGCCCAAGTCCGGCCTTGTCTACACCGTCCACAGCGGCCGGGCCAATCTGCTGATGCTGGATGGCCATGTGGAAACCCTGGCAGCGCAACAGATGCTGCAATCGGACTTTTTCGTGCCCGTCTTTGACTGCCGCTGCTATCGTTTCAACTACGTGATGCTGGAAGACGGCCCCTTGGCAAAATAACCAGCCCCGCTGGCACGTCCCCCGCTCCTCCGCCACCTCCCCGCTCCACAAACGAAAATGAAACGAAAAACCACGGCATGGTTCCTCTCCCTGTCAGGAATTCTGCTTTCCCTTCTTTGTCCCCAGGGGACGGCCCGGGAACTCCCCCTGGAAAATTGGCGGGCGTGCCATCGGCTGGAATGCACCCTCACGGAGGAAGGCCACTTGAAATTGACGGAAATCGGCAGGGACTCCAGCATCCAGGTGGATGGGCTTTCCCTGGCCAAGGACGAGTTCAATACCGTCGTGGTCACCTATCGCGCCCAGGGAACGGGGAATCGCGGACAACTCTACTTCCGCGCCGCCCACGAATCCTACAGCGATGATCGGAAGTTCAACCTGCCCTTCCTGAAGGCGGACGGCACGTGGCATGCCCTGCGCGTGAACACGCAGGCTCTGGAAAAGCCGGAGAGCTGGAAGGACCAGGAGAAAATCTATGGCTTCCGCCTGGACATGACCGACGCCCAGGGAGGGGAAATCGAAATCCGCTCCGTGGAAATCTTCTGGGACGGAAATGTGCGCCCCACCAGGAGCCGGGAGGAACGCCTTGATTCGCCTGCATGGCCTCCCGTCACCCCCGAATTCCATCCCGTTTCCCATGAAATGGTCAAAACCCCGTATTATGCCGGAGGGATGATTTCCCATCCCCAGGACAGGGGCCAACCGGCCACCTACCTCCTCCGAAAAAGGTTCCATCTTCCTTGTGGCGTAAAGCGCGCGGTGCTGGTTTTTCTGGCTGACGATGCAGGGGAAGTGTATCTCAATGGCACCCGCGTGCTGAACAAGGAGGGGTGGGAATCTCCCGCCACCCTGGAAGCCGGGGAATATCTCCATCCCGGGGAAAATCTCCTGGCAGTCCAATACAGGAACCTCCGCAGCGCGGGAGGAGTCCTGGTGGATTTGCAAGTCGTTTGCCAGGATGGACAATTTCTCCGGATCAGCTCGGACCAGGACTGCAAGGCGGCACTCCCCCCGCAAGCGGGATGGGAGACGCTGGACTTCGACGATTCCCAATGGACGAAGGCCGCCTGGCACGAGCCGCCCCCCGGCATGCCCTGGAACAAAACCATGCCCTATGTTGACATTCAATGCCCCCAGGAGGCGGTGGGCGTCCTGCCAGACTCGGAGCAGTGGAAGGCGGGGGACCTCTTCCGGGCCAGGGTGCGCTTGAAGGGGGAGGTCCCTCCCCTGCCTACCGCCGTGCGCCTCTTCCCGACCCTGGAATCGGGGCTGGCACTCCCCCCAAGGTACGCCGACGTGACCCGGGAAAATGTGCACCGAGAAGCGGATGGCACCTGGAGCTTCCCCGTTGAATACCCTTTGCCGAAAACCTTGAAGACTGGGCGGGTCTCCCTCAAAATCGAGACTTCCCGGGAAATGAAGGGGGAACTCCTCTGCGATTTCCAATGCACGGAAATCCCCGACGCCCCCGCCGGCGCCACGACCGCCGAAATGCGCCCCACCCCCGTCGGTCCCAGGCTCTTCCTGGATGGGAAACTCCGTTTCCCTGTCATCGCCTGCGTCCCGCGGAATAGCGGACCCGACCCCATGGACACGGGGTTCCGGCTGCTCTTCCCCATGGGACAATGGTGGCTGGACGAGGGAAAATTCGACTTCACCGCCTTTGACATCGCCATGGAACAGGCCCAGTCGCTCTATCCCGAGGCGAGATTCCTTGTCCAGGTGGCCTGCTATCCCCCTCCGGCCTGGGAACAGAAGCATCCCCAGGAGATGGCGCGGACGGAAGACGGCCGCCGAAGCCGACACCCCTTCCCCGAGACCCCCCACTCCTTCTCCTCCCCCCGAGCCCACGCCGACCTCCGAGACGCCGTGGAAAAGTGCGTGGCCTACCTGGAAGCCTCTCCCTATGCAGACCGGATTGCGGGATATCGCATTATCGGCGGGCATACGGCGGAATGGATTGGCTGGAGCCACATGGACAAATGGTTCTTCGACTACTCCACGCCCGGCCGGGAGGCCTTCGCCGCCTTCGCCGCCAGCCAATACCCGACCCTGGGAAAGGCGGCCATCCCCTCCACGGAACGACGCATGCGAAAGTCCCCCACGGGCGGAGACCTGCTTTCCACAACGGAGGAACTGGACATCATCGCCTACAACCGCTTCTCCTCGGAAAGCATATGCGACCTGGTCGTCGACCTCTGCCGCGCCGCCAAGGAGGCATGCGGCCATCGGAAACTGGTGGGAACCTACTATGGGTATCTCGTAAACCTGCCGAACGGCCCCTTCTTCCAGGGAGGCGGACACTTCGCCTTGAAAAAAATGCTGGAAAGCGGCGCGGTGGACTTTCTCATGTCCCCCCCTTCCTATACCGTCCGCCACATGGGGGAAACCCTGCTGGACATGAAGCCCTTCGCCTCCATCCAGGCAAACGGGACGCTCTCCCTGGTGGAAGATGACCCCCGCACCCATGCCATCCCTCCTCTCAAGAGCACCAACTACGACCAGACCCTGAACGCACGGCAAAGCCTGGACTACCTGAAGCGCAGCTTCGGAATCGCCTTGTGCCGCCAGAGCGGAATCCTGATGTACACCTTCGAAGGACAGTTCCACAGCGAATTCTCCTTCCCGGAAATGCGGACACTGGAACGGGACACCTCCATCGCCGGCCAGTTCTCCTGGGAAAGAAACCTCCCTCGGAAGGCGGAAATCGCCTTGGTCTTCAGCGAGGAGTCCTGCTTCTACCTGGCAGGGGAAAAACGCTCCGTCCCCAGGAACGACTCCCTGCGCCAAAACTACAATTTCACCGGCGGCGTCGGAACCTTCCCCCAAGGGGCCACCCACCTGTCGGGATACCTGACCTCTGTCCTCGCCGCCGACCTCTCACGATGCGGCGCACCCGTGGATGTCCTCCTCGCCGAAGACCTGGCTGACCACCCCGGCGACTACAAACTCTACATCTTCGCCAATGCCATCGCCTGTGACAGCCGCTTCCGGCAGGCCATCCAGCGGCTCCAGGAACGGGATGTCACCATGCTCTGGCTCTACGCCCCCGGATACTACGACGGCCTGGAGGAGGGCGTGGAAAACATGGAGAGGCTCACGGGCTTCCGCTTCTCAAGGCACCAGCGGCTTCCGGCGGAAGTCCGCCTGGGACCGGAGGAATACCTCGGCCTCCAAGAAGACACCTTGACTCCAGGGTTCGCCGTCCTGCCGGAGGACGGGGTGCTTTGCCTCGCAAACTACACGGGCACGGAATCCTGCGGATACGCAGAACGCAAGACGGGAAAGGCACGGACCATCTTCTGCGGGGCATACGTCTTCCCCACGGAATTCTATCGCTCGCTGGCCAAGCAGAGCGGCGTGCATCTCTACGGGGAGGAAGGCGACCCCCTGGAGGCGGGAAATGGCTTCATCGCACTCCATACGCGCTTCCCCGGCAGGAAAACCATTCGCCTGCGGGAAAAAGCAGATGTGGTGGATGTGTATCGCCACCGCCTCCTCGCCAGGGACGTAGACCATTTCTCCTTCGAAGCCCCCCTCCACTCCTCCTGGCTTTTCTATGTTGGACCGGATGGCAAGGAATTGCTGAAGCGCCTCCGGGACAAGGAATAATCCACATGAGCCGAAAGACGACAATGCCACGACTCACCCTAACACTCCTGCTCATCATCGTCCTGGGATTCGCCCGCTCCCTCTCCGCGGAAACCAAGGCAAAGTGGATCTGGCGCCCCCAGAAGCAACAAGGGGCCCAGGAGACAGTCTGCTTCCGCTACGATTTCCACCTGCCTGCCGCCCCGGTTGCGGGAACGGTGCGCTTCTCCGGAGACGACTTCTACCAAATCTACATCAACGGCCATCTTGTCCGCCAGGAAAAGAACTTCCGCTGCGCCCCGCTGAAGGCGGAAAGCACCTTCGCGGCCGGACACAACACCATTGCCGTGCAAGTGGAAAACCTGACAAGCCGGGCGGGACTCCTGATGTTCGCGGAATTCACCCTCCCCGGGGAAAAAGCCCCCAGGATACTCGTGACTGACGCCTCCTGGCAATGGCACGCCCCCTTCGGGGAAAACGACCTCTCCTGGACCAAAAGGGAGGCAGACACGGCTGACTGGGGACGGACCGACGTGGTGTGCGACGTGGATGCCTACAACTCCTGGCAAAAGCATATCCGCATCGAAGATTTCATGACGGCGGAGGAAATCGCGGAACGCCACTCCCACAGCAACAGCCTCCAACAGGAAATCCAGGCCTCCATCGCCACCGTGACGGCACAGCTGCAGACCGAGGACGCCCCGCCCGCCGTGCGCTTTGAACGCAGGAATGGACTCCCCTTCCTGACGGACGGCGCGAATGAATACAGCTGCCCCTTCTACAATGCCTACTACCTCGATGCCCGGAAACAGGAGGAGTTCAGCAGACTCCGCCGGTTCCACGAGGCCGGGTTCCGCATCTTTATGGTCAGCGCCTTCATGCGGGATTTCTGGAAGCCAGACGGCTCCGTGGACACGGCGGAAATTGAGGCCAAACTCCTCCATTGGGCCGCCGCCGCCCCAGAAGCGCGCTTCATCCTCTCCCTTGACCTCGTGCCTCCACGCTGGTTCCTCGAGGCACACCCCGATGAGGCCATCGCCTACGCCAGCGGCGCCAAGCCTGTCTATGACGGCGACGAACTGACCACCCCCTCCCTGCGCGCCTCCTATGCCTCCTCCCTCTGGAAGGAAATGGCGGGAAAGGCTTTGGGCGCGTTTGTCTCCCGCCTCAGCCGCTCCCTCCCGGCAAAGCGCATCGTCGCCTGGCATATAGGATACGGACTCTACACGGAATGGCACATGTACGGAATGCCCAAGGAGATGCCGGATGTCAGCCGCCCCATGCAGGAGGCATTCTCCCAATTCCTCCGTGAAAGATATGCCACGGACACGGCTTTGCAGGAGGCCTGGAAGGACCCCTCCGTCACCCTGGCTACGGCCCGGATTCCCTCCCCGGAACAGCGCCTCCTCCGCAAGGACGGCCAGGTGTTTGTCCCCGGCATGGACAGACGGGTCATCGACTTCGGCGAATGCATGGGACGTGAAAACATGCGCTGCCAATACTTCTTCAGCCGCATCGTGCGCCAGGCAAGCCCGCGAAATCTGCCCATCGGAAACTACAGCGGTTATTTCTTCGGCGTGAACTACCCCTCCAGCGCCTGGACCCTGAACCAGCCGGACATCCTCAACGGGGAAGAGGTGGACTTCCAATGCGCCCCCTACTGCTACGCCTACCGGAAGACAGGAAACAGCGGACTGCCACGGGGAGTCCTGGACAGCTACCCCCTCCACGGGAAAACAGCCATCCTGGAATCGGATGCCAGGCCACACACCTCCTCTTCCTCCACTGACCGCGCCGCAACCACCCAGGAGGAAACCGACGGACAACTCGTCCGAGACTTCTGCAACGCCATGGTCCACGGGGCCGCGCTCTGGTACTACGATTTCGACGCAGGCTGGTACGATACCCCCCACACGCTCTCCCTCTTCGCCAAACTGCGCTCCCTTTGGGAACAGTATCCCGACGTCTCCCGGGTCTCGGAGGTCTGCCTGGCCTGCGACTTCGGAAGCGTGACCTTCCACACCAGCGAGGTCAATCCCAACCGCTTCACGGCACGGCTGGTGGGAGAACTGGGGGAGAGGATGAGACACCTCGGCGTCCCCTTCGACACGCTTCTAACCGAGGACCTCGCCCTCCCCTCCACGCGCCCCTACAAGGTCTATGTCTTCCCCAACCTCCTCCATCTGACCGGGGAAAAGCAACGTCTCGTCGACAGGCTGCTGGAACAAGGCGCCTACGTCGTCCTGCAGTGCGAACCGCCTGCGGCCGAACGGTGGCGCGGCCACCCCCGCGTGCTTTTCGGGGAAAACAACACTCTCACAGGGGAACAGCTGACTGAACTCTACAAGACCGCCGGCGTCCACCGGTACCTGCAGGAGGACGCCATCCTCTTTGCCACACGCTCCCTCCTGGCCGTCCACAAGACAGCGCCAGGACGCACCGTGCTCACCCTGCCTGGCACCCCTTCCCGGGTGAGGCAGGTTTTCCCCGAGGCCAGGGATTTCCCCACTACCCGTCAACTCGTCTACGAACACCCCAAGGCCGGGACCGTCCTCTTTCATCTCGAATACAAACAAGGTGAATAACCCCGCAGGACGCCCCCCTGTTGCAACTACCCGGAATGCTCATGAACCACACAATGGCAAACAAAGTCAGCTGGAAAGAAAAAATCGGATGGGGTTTAGGCGGATGGGCCGACAACTACACCTTCAACGTGGTGCTCATCCTCTTCCTGTATATCTACGTGGACTTCTTTGGAATGGACCCCGTCCTGGCGGGAATCGGCCTTGCCGTCCCCCGGCTGTTCGACGCCATCACCGACCCCATCATCGGAAACTGGTCCGACAATTTCCGCTCCCCCTGGGGACGCCGTAGGCCCCTCATCGTCATTGGCGCACTCCTCTGCGGACTCCTCCTCCCCTTCCATTGGATACCCCCACTGTTGGATACGGTGAAGAACCCATGGTACGCCAACGGCCCATTCCTCTTTTTCTGCCTCTGGGGATGCCTCTACGCCATGGCCTACACCGTCTTCGTCGTCCCCTTCACTGCCCTAGGATTCGAACTCTCCGACGACTACGAGGAACGCACGCGGGTCCTTTGCTGGAGACGCTATCTGGGACTCTGCGGGCAGTTCTTCACCCCCCTTGTATACACGTTCAGCGTGAATCCCCGCCTCTTCAAGGACATCCAGCAGGGGGCCATCGTCACCTCCTCCGTGGCCGGCGCCGTCGTCATCCTCCTGGGCATCATGCCGGCCCTCTGCTGCAAGGAGAACCCCCGGGGCCTGGCCACCCAGAAGAAGCCCTCTGTCTTCACCTCACTGAAGAGCGCCTTCGGAAACTTCCCCTTCCTTCTGCAACTGCTGGGACAGATGACCCACATCATCATCTGCGGGGCGGGAAGCGGCGTCGCCGGACTGCTGACTCTCCATTACATCTGCCGCGGAGACGCCGAATTCAATGGCAAAATCCAATTCCTCACGTGGACCATGGGGTCGGTCATCAGCATATTCAGCCTCTTCTTCATGATTCGGCTGGCCAAACGGGTGGGGAAACGCTCTGGATGGTTCACAGGCATGGCCATCAACATCCTGGCCTACCTGACGCTGATTTTCACCTATACCCCCAAGTGGCCTTACGCCCACCTCTTCAGCATGGTCCTCATCTATCTCTCCAACCAAGGCTGCGGACTGATGCTCGACTCCATGTGCTCCGACATCTGCGAATACGAGGAATACCGCACCGGGCGGAGGGCGGAGGGCATGCTCTCGTCCCTCCGCGGATTCATCGCCAAGACCTCCAATGCCATCTGCGGAATCACCTGCGGCCTCACATTGAAATTCTGCGGCTACAGCCCGGAGCTCCTCGCCCAGGGCGAAATCCCCTGGAATATCCTCATGAAAATGAAGACGCTCTATATCACCCTCCCTATCCTGGGGCTGGCCGTCACCATGGCCATTTTCCTTTTCTACCCCTTAAGCAAGGAAAAAATGGCCGAAATCCACGCAGCGCTGGAGGAAAAACGCGAAAGGGAAAAGGCACAGGCATAGTCCCCGGGACCGCC
>JAEDNB010000087.1 GCA_016302725.1 Lentisphaeria bacterium | reverse complement strand
TGGTGCTCTACAACATGAATCCCGCCCACAATGCCACCATGGCCATGCTGACCCGTGCCTTTGGCGCCAATGTGTGCCTGGGGCCCGCCTGGTGGCTCAACGATTCCTATGTGGGCATCCGCACCCAACTGGAACTGGGTGCCTCCATCGACCTCTTCAGCAACATGACGGGCATGGTCTCCGATTCCCGGAAGATTCTCTCCTACGGTTCCCGGTTCGACCTCTATCGCCGGACCCTGGCCGCTGTCCTGGGGGACCAGGTGGAGCGGGGGCAGATGCCCCTTTCCGTGGGGCGTATGTTGGCGCGCCGTCTTTCCTACGACCGTCCCCGGGAGTTCTTCGGCTTCCGGTAGAGCCATCCCCCTCTCCTGCGTCCCCCTTCCGTGGGGGCGTGGGGCGGGGCAATCCGCATAGGGAAGAGCATGGGTGTCATTGCCGCATTGGGTTTTTTCTTCGGGGCCATCGTCGGGAGTTTCCTGAACGTGGTGGTGTGGCGGGTGCCCCGGGGGATGTCCCTGGTGCGTCCGCCCAGCACCTGTCCAAAGTGCGGCCATGGGATTCGCGCCTGGGAGAACATCCCCATTTTGAGCTGGGTTTTCCTGGGGGGGAGGTGCAGCCGGTGCCGTCAGCCCATTTCCTGGAAATATCCTGCAGGGGAGGCGGCCACGGGCGCCCTGTATATGCTGGTGGCCATTCGGGTATGGCAGGATGGGCTCCCCCTTTCCACCCTCCTGCCCTGGTTTTGGTTTGCCGGCGCCATGCTTTCCCTGGCCAGGATTGACTGGGAGCACGGGGTGCTTCCCAACCTGGTGACCTATTCCGGCATGGCGTTCGCCGTGCTTTGCACCCTGGCCTTTCCTCTTTCCCGTCCCGCCCTGGTGAACTCCGCCAATCCCCACTACGGGGGCATGCTCACCCGCAGGGTAGTGGAGGCGGTGGCCAATGCACCCCTGCCGGAGTGGCTTTCCCTCCGCCTGGCCTCCCTGGTCCATTGCCTCGCCGGAATGGCCCTGGGATTCCTCCTGCTGGCCAGCGTCCATTTCCTGGGCAGGAAGGCGCTCCAGGCCATGGCGCGGCGCACGGGAAGGCAGCTGCCCCAGGAGGCCCTGGGATGGGGGGACGTGAAGATGCTGGCCATGACCGGCGCCTTCCTGGGCGCGGATGCCGTCGTCATCCTCCTGGCCGGGGGAACCCTCCTGGGCACCCTGGTGGGCATCCTGGCCGCCGCTTTCCCCCGGAAGGGGCAGGGACGGCAGGCAAAGGACCTGGCCTGGCGGCAACTCCCCTTCGCGCCCTTCTTCGCAGTCCCCGCCCTCCTCTGGGTTGTCGCCGGAAACTGGTTCTACTGGGCGGTGCTCCCCTTCCTTCCGTAAGGCGCAGTGGAGCCTGGGGGAAAACAAAAAATCCGCCGGAAGGCCCCAATTCCTCCCGGCGGACGGACAAGACAGTGGATGAAGGAGAGGCTGCCCTACTCCTGAAGACGATATTGCAGCGTGTAGACGAGGGGTGACTTCAACTTGGGGCTCTTCACCGTGATGTCCAGGTGAAGCACCTTCCCATCTTCCTCAAAACGGTAGACGTTGGTCCGAACCCCGTCCTCCGCCGTGAAGGTCTGCACCAATGCGCCGTCGGTATCCCGGCGGCGGAAGGTGACCTGGTTCCCCAGCCACTCCACAGCCTCGCCCCCAAGGACCCCCGCCAGCCTGTCAGAGCCATTCCGCTCAAAGGTGACACGCTCCCCGTCAAGCTCAAGGAACAACTTGTCGTACGGACGGGTGCTCTTCTGAAGGCGACGGCGAGCCACGCCGCGGATGGCAAAGTTGAACTCCTTCGCCGCAGATTCCACCGCCGCAGCCAGTTTGTCCTGCAACTCCTTCGGGGTGGAATTCACATAGGTGCCGCCCCAGGCGGACAAGGCGGAAAAGAGAAAAAGGAGGGAGAGAAGGGGAGAAATGCGCATGGCGGAAAACAAGGGACACGGGAGGAAGACTCGGAAAAACGCCATACTATACCCCGTCCTTTCCAGGATGCGACATTTTTTCTCAAAATGTCTCATCCTGTGGGGGGTTAGAGAGTGATGGCCCGTGCCTGTGGATGGCAGGCTTGGATGTAGGCTTCTTCCATGGGGATCCAGAGTTGTTGGAAGACCTTGGCCTTTTGGGGGCCGTTTCGCAGGAGGATTCTTTGCTGTTGTTCCTGTGGGGTGACATGGCAGAAGAAGGCGAAATCGGCGTAGTTTCCCAGGGCGGGATGGAGGGCATAGGCTCCTTCCACGAGGCGCCATGGGGCGTTTCCGTTCACCGTCCGGGTTCCCTCCAGGCGTCCCAGGGAGCATTGGAAGATTTGGTAGGAGAATGGCTTGGGGGAGTGGAGGAAGGGGAGCACCTCTTGTTGGAAGCGTTCGTAGTGGACATTTCCCCCTGGGGTGTTGCGTCTTTGGGGGGTTCGCAGTTCTGGGGGCAGGAAGAAGTCGTCCATATGGATGACCTCTCCGTGGAGAGCCTGTGCGAGTGCGTTTGCCAGGGTGGTTTTTCCTGCGGCGGCGCGTCCATCCAGTGCCAGGACCCTGGGTGCGGGTGCGGGGGGGAGGGCCTGGAGGAGTGCGAGGGCCTTTTCCAGCCGTTGTTCAAGGGAGAGGGGGGGCATTGCGGTTCAGGGGAGTGGGAGTTCCCTGGGGGGCCAGGGGATTTCCACTCCCTCCTTTTGGAGGAGGAAGCGGAAGATATCCTTCCCCCGTTCTTCCAGGTTCACGTCCTGGAAGCGCTGGGGGTAGAGGATTTTGCCCATGAGGAAGGCGTCCAGATAGGCGATTTCCAGGTTGGTGTAGTAGGCATTGTAGGGCATGACAAGGTGGACGTTTCCGGTGCGGAAGGCCTCCATTTGGGAGATGAGGCTGGCGTTTTGGCGGTATTCCTGGAGGAAGAGGGGGAGTCCTCCCTGGTCCAGGAAGACGACCTGCGGGTTGAGTGCCAGGAGCTCTTCCAGTTCCCGTTTCTGGTAACCCTCCTGGTTGCCTGTGTCCAGGACATTGTTTGCGTGGATGGCCTGGAAGAGGGAGTAACCCGCCATGGAGCTTCCCAGGCCCTGGATTCCGAAATGGGAGTGGCATCCCAGGTAGACCCTGGGGCGTTCCTCGGGGGTGAGGTCAGCGGTGCGGTCGTGGAGTTCGGCCTTCAGGGCGCGGATGAAGGAGACCACCTCCCGGGCCCGCTCCTCCTGGTCCAGCGCCTTTCCCAGTATCTCCAGGGAAGTCTCCACCATGGGGTCGAAGGCCTCCTTGTCCCCATAGTGGAGGACCACCACGGGGATGCCGGTGTCCCGCTGGAGTTTTTCCATCTCCCCTGGGGAGGAATAGAAGGTGGAGAAGATGACATCCGGGCGTTGTGCGAGGAGGGCTTCCGGGTCGATGGTGCCGGAGGGGCCGCCTGTGCCGATGACGGGGAGGCTTTGGAAGAGTTCCTGGTGGGCCTCCTGGTAGGGGCGTCGGGAGAAGAGAAAGCCCTTTTCGCAGGCTTCCACGCCGCAGAGGGTCTCCGGGGTGCCGATGTAGCAGAAGAGGCGGAGCGCCCCTGCGCCGATGCAGACCGCCCGCTGCACCTTTGCCGGCACCTGGACCTGTCGTCCCAGGGTATCCTGGAGGGTCTTTGTGCCGTTGGGGTTGTGGGGAGGGGGTGTGCAGGCGTTTAGCAGAAGGAGGAGGGAAAGGAAGGGGAGGAGGGCAGGCAGGGGGCGCATGGGGGTCAGCCGAAGAGGAAGTGGGCCGTGGGGGAGCCGGGGAGGGTGAGGCGTTGCACGGGGACGCCATAGAGGCGGGAGAGGAGGGCGGGGGTCAGGGTTTCCCGGGGAGTCCCTTGTGCCAGGGCCTTTCCCTCCTTGAGGAGGAGGAATTCGGTGGCGATGGCTTGGGCGAGATTCACATCGTGGATGGCCAGGGCGATGGCCGTCTTTCCCTGCTGGAGGAGTTCCTGCAGTAGGGAGAGGATTTCCCGTTGTGCCCGGAGGTCCAGGTTGCTGGTGGGTTCGTCCAGGAGGAGGACTCGAGGCTGTTGCGCCAGGGCCTGTGCCAGGGCCGCCCGTTGCTGTTCTCCCCCGGAGAGGGTGTCGAGGGGGCGAAGGGCCTTTTCCTCCAGTTTCATTTGCCGGAGGAGGTCCCGGGCCAGGGCCAGGTCTGCGGGGGTGGGCTCTCCCTGGAGATGGGGGATGCGCCCCAGGAGGACGGCCTCCAGGGTGGTGCAGTCGGGGAGGGAGGGGGATTGGGGGACGAAGGCCACATGCCGTGCCCGAATCCTTGGGGGCAGGGTGTCGAGGGGGGTGCCGTCCAGTTGGAGTGCCCCCGGGGGAGTGGGGAGGAGCCCTGCCAGGGCTTTCAGGAGAGTGGATTTTCCGGAGCCATTTTCCCCCAGGATGGCCAGGCACGTGCCTGGGGCCAGGCGCAGGGAGAGCCCCCGGAGGATTTCCTGTCCGTTGGGATAGGCGAAATGGAGATCGCGGGCGGTCAGGGCCATGGGGAGTGGGGGCGTCGGCGCAGGAGAAGCCACAGGAAGAAGGGGGCGCCCATGAGGGCGGTGAGGGCGCCTACGGGAAGGAGGATTCCCCGTCCCAGGAGCCGGGAGAGGAGGTCCGCCAGCAGGAGCAGGTTTCCCCCGGTCAGGAAGGTGCGCAGGGGAAGGCCCTGGCGCATCCCTTTGCCCAGGGCACGGGAGAGATGGGGCCCCAGGAGCCCCAGGAAGCCGACGACGCCCATCAGGGAGACATTCACGGCGGTGACCAGGGCGGCGACGGCCAGGGCGCCCAGGCGGAGGCGCTGGTAGGGGATGCCCAGGGAGGCAGCCAGCAGATCGCTGCCCTCCAGGGCCAGCAGGGGCCATTTTCCCCGGTGCAGGAGGAGGGCGGCCAGGGTGGCGGGGGGCAGGAGGAGGAGGCACTGGGGGAGGGTGATTCGGCCCAGGTCCCCGAAGGTCCAGAAGAGGGCGGCGGCCAGCTGGGTGTCCTGGGCGAAGCACTGGACGAGGGTTGTGGCGGAGAGGGCCAGGGCGCCGGTGGCCATGCCTGCCAGCACCACGGATTCCGGGGAGAGCCCTCCCCGTTGCGCCACCAGGGACATCAGGAGGGCGGCCAGGAGGGTGGCGGCAAAGGCGCACAGGGCGGTGGCGCCGGGGAGCCGGGAGAGGCCGGGCAGGAGAATGAGGCAGAAATTGGCTCCCAGGGCGGCGGCCTGGTTCAGTCCCAGGGTGGCGGGGGCGGCCAGGGGATTTCGCAGCACCCCCTGCATCAGGAGCCCGGCCAAGGCCAGGGAGCCCCCGCCCAGGATGGCCCCCAGCACCCGGGGAAGGCGCAGGCGGAGGATGACCTGCCGGGTGACCTCCCCGGATTCCCCCAGGAGGGAGAAGCCCATGGCGCCTGTGCACAGGTCCGCCAGGGAAAGGAGGAGCATGGCCAGGAGAAGCCCCTTGGGAAAGGGGGCGGAGGGAGGGGCGTCGGACATGGGGGAGGCCTGGGGCGGCGGGCGTCAGAGGGAGTCGATGGTCTCCAGGGTGTCCTGGACTTTCCCCTGGTTGAACCAGGTGTTGCGGAGGACCGCCTCCTCGGCGGCGGGATAGGATTCCCGGCAGGGGACCTGGAGGCGCTCCCGGGGGACGACATGGCCATCCAGGAACGCCACGTCGCAGAGGGTGCCCTTCCGGTGCCGGAAGAGGGCGGCCCGGTTGTTTCCGTAGGAGGGGCCTGTGAGGTGCCTTCCCTCGGGGTTGACCACGTTGCAGTAGTAGCAGAGGTGCCCGCTGTTTTCCACCAGCATGGCGGTGAGGGCGGGGGCCTGGAAGGAGGTGGCCTTCAGGGCTCCCTGGCCGGCGGAGGCGATGAGATAGTTCAGTCCGAAGTTGGTGGTGATGTCCTCCAACTGGGGTTCATCGGGGCAGAAGAGGACCTTGGAGGGGTTGGCGGAGGCCTGGTTGCTCCCCAGGTAGCGGCTCACAATGTCGTCCAGCCAATTCTTTGGGGTGACGGCCTGTCCGTAACTGTTCTGGCTGCCGCTGCCCACATTGTCCAGGCAGGGGAGGAAATCGTCGTAGTCCTGGCTGTACATCAGGAAGGCCAGGGAGAGCTGTCGCATATTGGAGAGGCATCCCGTGTTCCGCGCCTTTTCCCGGGCGCTGGAGAGGGCGGGAAGGAGCATGGCCGCCAGGATGGCGATGATGGCGATGACCACCAGGAGTTCGATAAGGGTGAAGGGAAGGGATTTTCGCATGGGGGCGGGAAGAGGGTGGACGGCCTTCTGGCGTGGTCGACGGGGAAGGCTACTCCAGGGGCTCCCATCGTCGGCGGTCCGCAAAACGCTCCCAAGGGGAGCGTGTCTGGGGAAGGAAGGGCCCGGAATAGGCAGGACGCGCCTTCCTGGCTGCGTCCAAGGCAAGACAATAGGGTGGGGACGGGCTCTTCAGAGGGGTGTTCCGCCGGTTCCTCCAGCGGTCCCCGCGCCTTCCTGGCGGCGGGGGGGCTCCCGGAATGCCGCCACATTTCCCCCTTCCGCGGAAGGGGGCGGCATCGGGCGCGAATGGCGGTACTATAGCGATGCCCCGGCGCCTCCCGGCGGCGGGAGGCCCAAAAAGTCCGGTTTCAGGTGTCGAGGCCGGGGGTTTCCCCAGGGCGGCAGGCGGCTTTGGCGCATTCCACGGCTTCCTGGACCAGCCGGGCCATATTGTAGTCGGCAATGCCCACCACCAGGGTGTCGCAGTGGTGGAAGGGGATGAGGATTTTCCTGGCGTCGCTCTGGGCCACGGCCAGGGCCATCCTGGGGGTGATTTCGCCATTGAGGGAGTCGGCGATGACGATGCCCATGGGCCCCACAATCAGCTCCGCCTTCCGGCAGCCCACGACCACGGCGTTCTCCCCAGTGGCGGCGGCGGTGGCGCCGGCCTTGTGCATGGCCTCCGTGGCGGTTGTGTTGGTGCCCACCGCCAGGAGCTCCGCCTGGGGCAGCGCCTTGCGCAGGGCGGAGACCAGCAATTTGCCCACTCCCCCCCCATGGGCGTCAATGACCAATATTCTCATTTCCGTTCCGTGCCTCCTGGAGTGGGGCGAAGCGGGAAAACGGCCTCCCAAGACTCCGCCCGTAGATGGTTCCCCACCTCCGGGAAGGCCCCCCGAGAGGTGGATGGACGGATAAGATAATCCCTGGTTTCCGGGAACAGCGGAAGCCTCCCCGCTCCCCCGCTCCCGGAAGACTCAGCCGTTCTCCGGGGCCGCCTGGGCGGCGGGGTTTTTTTGATGCCGCACGATTTCCCCGGTTTCCAGGTAGATGACATCCTCGGCGATGTTGGTGGCGATGTCGGCGATGCGCTCCAGGCATCGGGAGATGGTGAGGCAGTCCATGTAGTAGGGGGCGGCGTCCGGGGTGGCCAGGAGGTCCACGCGGACGAAGGCGTAGTTCTGCCGATGGAGGGCGTCCACGGTCTCGTCGTGCCGGATGACCTCCTGGGCGGTGGCGTCATCCTGGTCGTGGAAGGCGGCGATGGCCCGCTTGAGCATGCTGCAGGCCTCCCGGGCCATCTCCGTGAAATCCAGGCGGTTGATGGGGGCGTCCTGGAAGCGCTTCAAATCCTGGACACGGTCGGCGATGTTGACGGCCAGGTCCCCCACCCGCTCCAGCTCGGAGTTCATTTTCAGGATGGTTACAACCCGCCTCAAGTCCCCCGCCACGGGTTGGTGGAGGGCGAGGATTTTGAGGCACTCCTCCTCGATGGCCACCTCGGCCAGGTCCAGGTCCCGGTCCCCGTCGATGACCTTCTGGGCGATTTCCCCATTGGCCTCGGCGACGGCCTTCACCGCCAGGAGGATGGCTTGCTGGGCCTTGATGGCGCTTTTGTCCAGCATCTCCGTGAGGATGCGCAGGGCGAAGATGAAATGTGCGGTCATGTCAGGAGAACCTCCCCGTGATGTAGTCTTCGGTTTGTTTCACCTTGGGATTGGTGAAGATTTCCTTGGTGGGGCCGACCTCGATGATGCGTCCCTTGTAGAAGAAGGCCGTGTTGTCGCTGATGCGGGCGGCCTGTTGCATGTTGTGGGTGACGATGACGATGGTGTAGTTTGCCCGGAGCTGGTTCATGAGCTCCTCGATGCGGAGGGTGGCGACGGGGTCGATGGCGCTGGTGGGTTCGTCCATGAGAAGGACCTCGGGCTCCGCCGCGATGGTCCTGGCGATGCAGAGCCGTTGCTGCTGCCCTCCGGAGAGCGCCAGTCCGCTGCTGTGGAGTTTGTCCTTGACTTCGTCCCAGAGGGAGGCCCCCTGGAGGGCCTTTTCCACCCGTTCCCGGATTTCCTTTTCCTTCAGCTGGAAATGGAGGCGGAGGGGATAGGCCACGTTTTCGAAGACGCTCATGGGGAAGGGGGTGGGCTTCTGGAAGATCATGCCCACCTTTC
>JAEDNB010000086.1 GCA_016302725.1 Lentisphaeria bacterium | reverse complement strand
TCCCCGGGAGGGCACGGAGGGTAGCTTTTCCTCAACCTCTCTGGGGCAAAATATTTCCAAAACACCCCTTGCTTTTTCTGTTATTTTTCCTATACTATCCTTGCGTTCCGTCTTTTCGTCTCTTCTTCTTTCTCGCCAGTTTGGGTATATGTTTTATAAACACTTGCAATCAAGTGTGTTATAAAAAGCAAGAAGAAGCGGCGGTCTTTTTTTCGCCCCATACTAAACAAGTTTAGCATAGGAGCGGACCTGTTTTTTATTTGTCTACCGTCCCCCGTTCATCCATCATCATCCCACATTGTGGAGGAGAGAGGAATCATGAAGCATCGTGGAAGTTTCACCCTGATTGAGCTGTTGGTAGTCATTGCCATCATTGCGATTTTGGCGGCCATGTTGTTGCCGGCGTTGTCCAAGGCCCGTGCCAAAGCCCGTTCCATCAGCTGTATCAACAACCAGAAGACCATTGGGTTGTATTTGTTGATGTACGTGGACGACTCGGACGGCAAGTACTTTGGGACCGGGGCGGAGTACTACCGGACGGATCCCAACGGGGGGCACTACTGCTGGTGGCCTGCCATGCTGGTGGAATATGCGGCGGGTGGGTTGACGGGGGCGAACTTCCGTTGTCCCGTCACCATGGACGAGCCCTTGAAGGACATGTACACCCACACCTTTTTGCAGGACGGCACGGCGGAGGGGCGTTGGGCCTGGGCCCAATGGAGCCGCTATGGCATGAACCGGTTCACGGACAACCCTGCCGGGGACGGGAAATTTGGCTTCAATCATGTCTGGGACAAAATCAAGAGTCCCAGCACGGCCATGCTGACGGGGGAGATGGTGTGCAGTGGGGACAACACCCGGGGTTACTACATCGCCTTTGAGCACTATGCCAATGCCTCCATGGGGTATTGGGGGGTGTGGACGGGCGTTCACGACGGGAAGGTGAACATTCTCTTCCCGGACGGCCATGCGGAATCGGTGGATGGCAATTGCGGGAGCAGCTACCAGAACTACAACGCCACCTACTGTCCCGCCAAGGCAGGCCTGAAGCGTTTCACCTTCTACTTTGACCGCACGGAATAGCCCTTCCCCTTCGCCCCCCGAGAGGAACTCCCCATGAAGCGAATCCCCCTGCCCCTTCTGCCCCTTCTCCTCCTCCCCCTCTGCCTGGCTTCCGCCGGCGCCATGGAGACCCTGCGCCTGGACTTTTCCAAGGAACGCAGCGCCGTGGTAGGGGGGGTCGTCCACGCCCCCGAGCCGGAGATGCTCCGGAATGGGGAGCTGGCGGTGGGGGCACGGGGATTCAGCCTTCCCGCCGCCCCCCTCCTTGGGGAGAACGAGGGCACCATCCTCTTCCGGGTGCGCTTTGAGGAGCCCCGGGAACCCCGGAACACCATGCGGAGCCTGGTGACCTTGCGCACTAACAGCCGTCTCTACGCCGGCTACTACTTCTTCGGCGACAGGCGCTGGGCCTTCGTCTTCTCCGACCAGGACAAGACCTTCCGCATGGAAATGCCCGACCCCCTGGAACCCGGAAAGGACTACCGGCTGGGCTTCAGCTGGGACGGGGAGACCCTGAAACTCTTCCGGGACGGACGACTCCTGGCACAGGCCGAACAACCCCTCCCCGTGGAAAACCCCACCCGCCTCCACCTGGGCCCCTACAAGGACCCCTGGATTGCCACAAACCCCTGGTGCGACGACACCTTCATCCAGGAACTCCGGTTCTTCTCCCACGCCCTCTCCCCCGGGGAAGTGGCGGAACTCTCCGGGGTCTCCTTCCCTCCCCTCCCGGAAACCCATCCCCCCCTCCTGACCATCCCGCCCCTGCCCCGGGGAACCCCCGCCCCTGCCCTGGACGGCAAACTCGACGACGAGGCCTGGGAACACGCCGCCGGTACGGGGCGCCTCGTCCAGGGAAACTATCCCCGGGAATCCGGGAGCCTGCCCGCCCATGGCTTCCGGCTCCTCTACGACCAGGAAAACCTCTACGTGGGCTTCTACACTCACTTCCCCCCCCACCAGCCCTTTGTGGAAGGGGAGCAGCGAACCCCCTCCAAGGAACCCGAGGTCTGGGGAAGCGAATCCGCCGAGGTCTACCTGGAGACCGACGCCCTCTACCGCTTCGCCGTGAACATGGCCGGCGGCTTCTGCGAAGGACGACAGACCGACGGTTCCTGGAACGGGGAGTGGCTCTATCGAGGCACCAAGTCCATGAAGATGGACGACTCCATCCTCTGGGAGGGCGAGATGGCCATCCCCTGGAAGAGCGTGGGGCTGGACGGGCCGCCCCGGAGCCCCATCCGGCTCAACTGCTGCCGCTCCTGGAAACTCCCCGACTTCGGGCAGCACTCCTCCTTCCACCTGACAGGAGAGGGATACTCCCCCGAAGCCCTGATCCCCGCCACCTTCGCCCCCTGCGACACCATCCAAATCCTGGAGGAAAACAACCCCAACCAGGGGGAATACCTCCAGTCCTTCCGCCTGGAATCCCCCCAGGGGGGAAAACTCTCCTACCAGGTCTCCCTGGCAAAACTGGACGGCAGCGCCCTGCCCCTGCCCCTCTATGACAGGACCTGGAACGCCAAGCCCGGGGAAACCATCCGGGAAAGCCTCCACGCCTCCCTCTCCCAGGCCGAATACGACTGCCTCCTCTACACCCTCTCCCACGACGGAAAGCCCGTCTGGAGGCGCATCCTCCCCTTCCGCCTGGACCTCACCTATTTCACCGCCACCCCCCTCTTCTTCCAAAACCGCATCCGCATCGCCCTGAAAGAGGCCATCATGGCACGGCAACTGGGGAATCGGGGCGCAGGGGAACTCCAACTCCTCTCCCCCCAGGGCGAACGCCTGGCCGCCATCCCCGCCAACGCCCCCCGAAAGGAACTCCCCTTCCCCCGGAACTCCCCCCCAGGAGAATATTCCGTCACCCTCACGGACGCCCAGGGACAACCCTGCGCCAGCCAGAAGGTGGAATACCCCGGCATCGGAAAATGGGAATCCCAGTCCTTCCCCCAGGAAACCATCCTCCCGCCCTTCACCCCCATTGCCACCCAGGCCACGGAAAAGGGACTCCACTGCCAACTCGCCCTCCGGGACTATGCCTGGGACAACACCCCCTTCCCCACGCAAATCACCAGCCAAGGCACCCCCCTCCTGGACGGACCGGTGGAAATCCTCCTGGACGGACGCCCCGCCTCCCCCACGGATTTCCAGGTCCTCTCCCAGGCCCCCCACCGGGTGGAGTTCCAAAGCCAGGGACAGGAGTTCCTCTGCAATTCCTGGCTGGAATATGACGGCGTCCAATGGAACCGGCTGACCGTCACCCCCGGGAAAAAGCGGAGCCTGGCCATCCGCCTCCGCATGACCAACCAGGCGGCAAAGTATCTCCACGGGGCCGCAGGGGGCGGCATCTGGGGAGCCAAAACCACCATGGCCATCCCCAAGGGTGTCACCAAGCTCCCCTTCTACTACTCCCTCTGGGTCGGCAACGAGGAAAGGGGACTCTGCCTCTTCGCGGAAAACCGAATCGGCTGGACCGCCCCCTCCCGGGAAACCTTCCTGGTGGAGCGGGACGACACCCATACCACCATCACCCTCCAAGTCGCCAACGCCCTCCCCCCACGCAAATCCCTGGAAATCGGACTGGGATTCCTGGGCACCCCCATCCGCCCGCTGGCGCCCAACTATCCCTTCGACACCTTCAACTGGAGCTACGCCGCCCCCATGAACCGGGACGGCGACCCCCATCCCACCCAGGATGTGGTCATCATCGACGCCCCCTATGGAGTCTACCGGGGAGACTTGGGAAGCTACTTCGCCGACACCCATGACCGGGACGGCGACGCCTGCGCCAACTCCTACCTCCAAGCCTTCCAAAGGCAGACCGACGGGCACCACGTCCGCCCCGTCCCCTACCTCTGCGGACGCTACCTCTCCGCAAAGTATCCGGAGATGCGGGCCTACCGGGCGGAATGGAGCTTCCGTCCCGAACTGGCCCAGGACTACGACAACACGGGGCATTTCATCTACGACTGCTGCCCCGTCTCCTCCGCCACCGACTTCTTCGCCCAGAAGGTGCGGGAACTCCTCCGGCGCTTCCCCCAGATGAAGGGGCTCTACTTCGATTTCGGGAACGTCCCCGAGTGCTCCAACGGGGAACATGGCTGCCAGGGCGGCACCCCCCTCCTGGCCCAGCGGGAGTTCTACCGGAGGATGGCCATGGTCCAGCTGCAGGAGGGCATTGAATCTCCGGTGATTGTCCTCCACAACACCGACTGCAACCTCCTGCCCACCTACACCTTCGTCACCCATCTCTTCAATGGGGAGCATATCCGCCAGAGTTCCAGCACCCTTCTCCACGACAAGAAGGACATCCTGGACTCCTATGGCCTGGAAATGTTCGCCAGCGAATTGAGCACCCTCCCCTTCGGCGTCACCAACAGCGTCTACATGCCCCTGGACACCCTCCGCCCGGAATACGGGGGGGACGAACCCACCGACCAATACCAGTTCCGCCTGGGCAAGGCGGAGCATGCCGCCACCCTCCTCCACAACACCCTCATCTCCCCCATGCGGAACCACTACGGTCTCTTCGACAAGGTGGTCCGCGCATTGGCGGCCTTCGGCGTGGGAAAGCCGGATTGCCGCTTCCTGGGATACTGGCGGCATCCCGTGGCCGTGGAGGGGGCGCAGGATGTCTACGTCAGCTGCCATGTCCGGGGCGACCGGGTGCTGGCCATTGTGGGGCACGTGGGAAAATCCCATGAAAACCAGACCTTTGACTTGGTTTTCGACTGGAAAACCCTGGGAATCTCCGCCCCTCCCGTTACAGTAACGGACCGGATGAACGAACCCGACCCGGGCTACGCCGAGCTGGAACGCCGGCAGAAGGAGTTTCAGGTCCCCCCCGAGCGGGCCCCCCTGGAGGCGGGGGAGTTCGGCTCAAAGGTCCACTCCTTCCAGGGAAACACCCTCCGCCTGTCCCTGGACTACCACTCCTTCGCCATTCTGGAACTCCAATAACCTCCCTCCCAACTTTTTCCCGCCATGCTTGAGATCCGCCGGGGCACTCCTGAAGATTTTTCCCAGGTCACCGACCAGGTGGTGGCCAGTTTCCGCACCCACACCCCCGCCCATCCCCGCTTTGAGGACTACGACCCCTCCACCGTCAACCCCACCCCCCAGGCCATGTCCGCCTGGCGTCTGGCCTTTGTGGACGGAAAACTGGCGGGGGGGCTGGTGATGGTGCCCCGTCGTCTCCGTCTGGGGAAGACGGAGGTGACCTACGGGGGCATCGGCCATGTCCACTGCATGCCCGGCTTCCGGAAGCACGGGGTCTTCAGCGCCTTGATGCGGCGGGTCGTCCAGGACATGCGCCAGGAGGGAATTCTCCTCTCCGCCCTGGGAGGGGACCGGTTGCGCTATGGCCACTACGGCTGGGAACACGCCGGCGTCCTGCGCACCCTCCGCCTGGAGCCCGCCATGCTCCGCTTCCGCCCCTCCGAGGATGAACCCTCCATCCTGGAGTTCCGGGAATACCGGGGGGACGAGGCGGACACCCTGCGGCTGTGGAAAGCCCGGGAAAGCGCCTTCGCCTGCCCCCTCAAATCCTCCCCCCAGGAGTGTCGGGCCACCCTGCTGAAGCCCGGCCGCCCGGTCTATCTCTGGAATCCCACGGAAAGCCAATTCGCCTACGCGGTGCTCAAGGACCGCACCATCCTGGAATACGGCGGAGACGTGGAGGGGGTGGAGAGAATCGTCCGCTACGTTCTGCAGACGGGCAACTGGAATGTGCTGGTGCCGCCCCCGGAGTGCTCCGGTCCCCTGGAGGAGATGCTGGATGGCTATGCCCAGTGTTTCCTGACGGAGAATCTCTCCCAGTTCCGGGTCAATTTCCTGGGAAGGGCCCTGGAGGCGTACCGGCCCTGGCTGGAGGAGCGGCTGGCCTTCTGGCAGGGGAGCGTCACCCTGAAAGTGGAGGACGGGGAGGATTCCGAGACCGTTGCCCTGGCCAAGGCCCCGGGCAAGCCCCTGGTCATCCAGGAAGAAAGCCAGGAGGAGCCCACCCTGACCCTTTCCCGTCGGGAACTGCCCCCCCTCCTCTTCGGCCCAGGCCTGCCTGCCGCCCTCTCCCATGACCCCAGCCCCTTCTGGCGCATGGCCTTCCCCCTCCCCCTCTTCTGGCCCTCCCTGGAACACGTGTAATCCCTTGACCGCCCTCCCCATGGACTTCTCCTGCCATACCCCTCCCACGGAAAACCGCCTCCGGGTGCGCTTCCTCACCCCGACCTTGGCCCGCATCCAGATCTTCCCCTCCACCCGCCCGTTCCAGGATACCGGACTGAACCGATACCACTTCATCCAGGAACCCCCGGAACTCCCCCTGGAGCCCACGCCCCTCGCTCCGGACGGCATGGCCTGGAAGAGCGACCGACTTTCCGTCCAGTGGACCGAGGAAGGAAAACTGGTCTGCCGGGACGGCGCGGGAAGGCTCCTGCTGCGGATGACGGACCTGTTCCTGGGACGCAAGGCGGCCCAGGCCACCTTCCAGGCCCAGGAGGACGAGGACTGGGTGGGCTTCTGTGACCAGACCCGGGATCACCTCTACCACCGGGGGCACAAGGCCGTCTGCTGGGTCTCCAATGTCTCCTCCTACCTCCCCGTCCCCTTCTTCATGTCCACCAAAGGCTATGGCGTCTTGGTGAACACCACCCACTGCGTCGTCTTCGACATGGCCAAGAGCCAGCCGGACCAGTTTTCCTGGAAGGACGAGCGGGCGGTGGTGGACTTCTATCTCTTCGTGGCCCCCACCTTCAAGGAGTGCCTCCGGCAATATACGGAGTTGACGGGGCGCCCCAAACTGCCGCCGGAGTGGTCCTTCGGCCTGTGGTTCATCTGCCGGACCCAGGCCAACGACGCCGAGGTCATGGAGAACGCCTCCCGGTTCCGCCAGGAAGGCATCCCCTGCGATGTCATCGGCCTGGAGCCCGGATGGATGGAAACCTACTATGATCTCTCCGTGGAGAAGGACTGGAGCACCCAGCGCTTCCCCCTGCCCGAGTGGCTGCTCAAGGAAAAATGCGAGCACACCTGGACCAAGGCCCTGAAGCGCATGGGCTACCATCTGGAATTGTGGCTCTGCAACGAATACGACCTCTCCTATGAGGAGGAACGGAAAATCCAGGGGGAGGAAGCCCAGCGGGAGGCCGGGCTGGAAAGGGAGGAACCCACCTTCCACGAGGTGGGGGAACTGGACCTTCATTTCGCCAGGCCACGCTACGCCGACGCCATCACCAAGAAGGAGGAGCCCTGGTTCCAGCATCTGAAGAAGTTTGTGGACTGGGGCGCGGATTTCTTCAAGCAGGACGGCGCCTTCCAGGTCTGCACGCACCCCGACCGCGTCTATGGCAACGGAATGCTGGACGCCGAAATGCACAACCTCTATCCCCTCCTCTACGCCCGCCAGATGTGGGAGGGCTTCGCCCAATACACCCATCGCCGCCCTGTGGTCTTCACGGCCTCCGGCTGGACCGGCTTCCAAAGTTGGGCGGGCACCTGGACCGGGGACGTGGGCGGACGCCTGGAAACCCTGGGCTCCATGCTGAACACCGCCCTCATGGGGCACTCCTGGGCCACCAACGACATGGAAATCGCCGAACCCGAGGGCATCCATTTCGGATATCTCCTGCCCTGGAGCCAAATCAACAGCTGGACCTATTTCCGAATGCCCTGGCTCCAAGGGGGAAAACTCCACCGGATGCACCAGGACTACGCGCGCTTCCGCGCACGCCTCATCCCCTACCTCTACTCCTCCGCACGGGAGGCCACCCTCACCGGACTCCCCCTCATGAAACCCCTGACCCTGGAATTCCAGGAGGACCGGAAATGCCGCGGCATCCTTCACGAGTACCTCCTGGGACGGGATCTCCTGGTGGGCATCTACAAGAAGGAAACCTACCTCCCCCAGGGCGCCTGGAAGGACTTCTGGACGGGGAAACACTACGACGGCGGTCAGGAACTGACCCTGGAATGGCCCGAGGAAAAGGGCGGAAACCTCCTCGTCCGACAGGGCGCCGTCATCCCCCTGGGACCCCTGATGCAATTCCGGAAGGAAAAACCCCTGGACGAAATCCAACTCTACCTCTTCCCCGGGGAAACCCCCTCCCAGGGAACGCTCTACGAAGACGACGGAGTCACCTTCCAATACCAGAAGGGGGATTTTGCGCTCACCACCATCACCGCCCAGAATCTCCAGGGCGTGGTCACCGTCACCACCCAGACCCAGGGAGCCTCCGCGGTGAAACGCTGGAAGCTCACCGTGGCCGCCGCCGAAAAACCCCGGGAGATTCTCTTCAACGGGACGCCCCTGCCCTTCCAGTGGGACGAGACGCGGCAGGAAGCCACCACGCTGTAAAGCCTCAGAGAGATTCTAGAGGGTCTAGAGATTCTAGAGATTCTAGAGGGTCTAGAGATTCTAGAGATTCTAGAGGGTCTAGAGATTCTAGAGATTCTAGAGGGTCTAGAGATTCTA
>JAEDNB010000085.1 GCA_016302725.1 Lentisphaeria bacterium | reverse complement strand
GGCAGGCGGCTTTCGCCCCCCCGGGCATAGGCGCGGAGGCGGGGGGAGGCGTCCCTGGCAGGGGGTGGTGGCGGAGCCACTCCCGGAACTCGGCCACCTCATGGGGCGGAACCCAGTCCCGCCGGTTGGCGGAGATCTGCATGGTGGCGTCGAAGTGTCCCTGAAGCATCAAATCCCTGACCTGGTTGGCCAGGAAAGGGCCCAGCACCCGGCCATTTTCCTTCACGTAGTAATGCATGGTGGGGTTTCGATTTACTTGGCGTTCACGGGAAAGAGGGACGGCAGGCAGGGACTCCCTTCTTCCAAGGCGGGCAGGCTCGCCTGGTACTCCTGGAGCCATTGGGCGGAGTCCACCTGGGGCCCCGGGGTCACTAGCAGGACCAGGTCGTCCCTGTAGGTTTCCCAGAATCCTTTGTCTAGTTCCACCTTACCGCCCCGTTTGCGCCCCACCCGTTGTGTTCCCCTGGGGGCGGGGAAGAAGGCCCAGAGTTCCCCATCCGTACCGTCGGCGTCTGGGTTCAGGAAGATTTCCTGGCGCTGTCCCCAGGCGAGTCCCACGCAGGCGAAGGAGCTATGGACCACTTTATCCAGCAGGGTGTAGTAGGCATTGAGGCTTCCTGCGATGCGTTCCATGGAGGAGAAATCCAGAGGTTGGAAATCCTCCCGTGTGAGGTCGTCGACATGGGAGACCCTTTGTTCGGAGTCTCTGACCCCGGTGATATGGTCCAGGATTGCCTGCAGTTTATCCCCCTGGACCTTGATTTTCCTAAAATCGTGAGCGAGTTCCGGGAATGCGAAGATGGCCGCATTTTCACTTTTCGCCAGGGCGCCTTCTCCCGAGGGGGAGGGCTGGATCACCTGTTCGGCTACTTGGATCCAGGGAGCCAGGAGCATGGCCATATAGCCGCCATGGAGTTCAATCCAGGTATGGCAGGAGGACTGTGTTTTCACCAATTCCACATATTCCCGGGAGAAGATGGAGGGTTCCATAGCCTCGATCTCCTTCAGGATCTCCATCGGGTCCAGGAGTACGCCACCATACTCTAAATCAGTCTTAGTGATATAGTTCTTCGAAAATTTCACCTGTTTCCCAAACTCGGGAAAGGCGCAATTGCTATATCGCTCACTCACGTTGAAGCTCACATTGTACGGGCTCTTGTACAGGATATTCACGGTCTGGTCCATGACGGAGAACTCCCAATTGCCGATGACGAATCTTAGGTTCTGCTTCCGAGAGAAGATGGCCAGGCCCAAGAAGCGCAATTCCCGCTTTCCGAAGATCCACTCGTGGTGTTCCCCCTGGGCATCCTGGAAGGAGAAAGAACCCAGCGACTTGGCCTGTTCCTTGTAACGTTCCGCACGATAGGTCAGCGTGTCCTGCACCACTTTGAAGAATTTCCGGTCCTGGGCCTTCCAATTCACATATCTCCAGAGATCCATCAGGCATGGCGTACTCGACGTAACCAAGGCGGTGGGGAGATCCAGCCGGTTCGTCTGCCACTGCCACTCCAGCGCCACCCCCAGGGACTCCATCTGGGCCAGGAGATCGCCCATGGCCTTCCCCGCCTTTCCATAGGACTTCTGTCCTTTCCGGAGTCGCTGGAGATACCGTTCCCGGCGGGAAGGCACCTGCAAGGCGGGAAGGTCCTTCCGCAGCGCCAGCATGATCTCCTCCACTTCCTTCTGCCCCTTCCATTCCTCCTCCAGTTTCGCCGGGGACTCCATCTCCCCGAATTTCTTCCAGATGGCCTCCTCCCCCTGGGAAAGCTCCGCCTTTCCCTTGTCCTGGCTGCGGAAGGCCTCGTAGGCCACCCTATACTCCGCCGCGGCATCCCCAGCGGCTTCCCACGCGCCCCGGGACAGTTCCCGCCAGAATTCCACAGACAGCTTTTCCAGCATCTGGAATTTCTGCCGTAGCCTCCATGTCCGCTCCATCTCCCCATAGGCCTTGCGCAAGGTCTTGATGCGCTCTCGCAAGGCCTTGGCCTCCATCATCCCCGGAACTTGCCGACGGCACTCCCGGAACAGGCTCCTCCCCTCTTCCTCCTCTTCATCCTGGCAATACTCCTCTCCCCAGGCGGAAACCTCCTGGAACAGCGCAGGCCACCCATCGGCGGCCAACTGTTCTTCTTCCGCCATGCGCTGCTCCACCTGGTCCAGGGTGTGGGTAATCGCCTTGTATTGGGCGACGTGCTTGCGGACCCTCCAATTCTTAGGCTCGAGCAATTTCCGACCCTGGGCGTCCAGCACCGTTTCGTCGAAGTAGACAATCGTCTTCGCATGTTCCTGGATTTCCCGCACCCTATCCAGCACCTTTGCCAACTCGTTCCAGTCCCTCTCCTGGACCACTTCCCCGAAGCGCCGGTCCAGGTGAAGGAGTTCCGCCAGCAGGGAGCGCATTTCCTCCGTGTTCCGACTACGCAACTCCTCCCGGAAGCGCAGGGCCTCCTCCCCCAGCGCCATCACCTGCTCTTTGCTCGTCTTCGTCTCCGCCTTCTCCCGCAAATCCTCCCATTCCTCCTCCCCCGTCTTCCCCTGGACGACGCTCTCCTCCGTGACATACTCCGCCTTCCATTCCTCCAGTTCCCGGAGGAAGTCCCTTTCCTCCTCCGCCAGCTCCTCCGATTCCTCCTTCAAGGTCTGAATCCTCTCCTTGTCCTTCTTCAGGAAGCGGAACCAGGGCTGGTCCAGCCTCCCCTGCCATTCCCGGGCGGCGGCCACATCCTTCTCCACATCCAAAGCCGACCTCCACTGGCGGAAGCCATGTTCCTTCTGATACCACCAGAAGCCTCCTCCCAACAGCACCCCTCCCAGGAACATCAGGATCACGAAGCTCTTGAATGCCTCCCGCGCCTTCCGGCGGCGGACCTCCTCCCCCGCCCGGTGGACGAAGTCCAGGATGTCCGTGGGGACGGGACGACCCAGTTCCGCCAAGGGGCGGTAGAGATCCATGGTGCGCTCGTAGGAATGCTCCTCCCCCCCTTCCATATAGAGGCGCATGCGCATCACGGCGGAGGCGTAGGCCTGTTCCTCCTCCTCCGCGGCCACCTGCGCCGCGAAGTGTTCGGCTACCAAGGAATAGCGGCGGCTCTCCTCTTCGTCGGGCAGATAGCAGTCCACTTCGCAAAGCATGCGCCAATGATCATCCGCCACCTTGAACTCAGGGAAACTGTCCGCCGCCAGGGCGGCCTCCACCTCCTGGAGGACTTCCTCCGCCCGTCCGCGAAATTCCCGGTTCCGCACCTCGTCCAGGGTCCTCCGGATTTTCTCCATGACCACATCCGGAACGGCGGCGCGCCAACTGGGGGAGGCGAACATCTCCTCCTTTTCCGCCAGGGCGTCCCAATCCCCCTTCTGGATATCCCGTTTCGCCCCCTCGATGACCTGGGGGATGAAGGCCAATTCGGCATGGTGCAACTGGCCGGCCCATTCCGGGTCGTTAGGCTGCAAGGCCACGATTCTCCTGAGGAGGAGGACCTTTTCCTCGCTGGCGCCGCTCCGGGACATCCCCCGGAAGAGCGCCAGCAAGTCCGGGAGGGTGCTTTCCTCCTCCAGGGCATTCTGCAAGCTTTGGAAGACCGCCGTCTTCAGGACAGGAGGCGGGGGGAGCTGGTAGAAATTGCACGCCTCGAAGAAGCGGACCACCCCCGGCCCCTGGAGCGGGGGAATCACCTCGAAGAGGGAGGGGGACTTCTCCGCTGCCAGGATGGCCTCCCCCTTGCGCCCCGTCGCCAGAAGGGCCTCGCATTTGGAAAGGCGCGCATTGAGTTCCTCGCATACCTGGCCATATTCCGCCAGGAGCCTCTGGAAGGTGGGGGAATTGGTCCAGTTCTCCCTGGCGAAAAACGCCTCCAGACGCGAAATGACCGACCGAATCTTATTCATGCTCTCTCCAACGTTTCAGGTTCCTTGCAAAATCGCTCCTTCTTCAGGACAGCAGAGGCCGGCCCCCATGGCCGACCGGTGGCGCCATGCGTCCCGGGCAACTTCCTTCCGGAACTCCTCCGCCTTCTCCTCCCTCTTCAAGAGGTCCTTTTCCCACGTCGACACCTTCAGTTTCCTCCTTCAGGCCCGAAATCCTCTCCTTGTCCTCCGGCAGGCACGGAAACCAAGGTTGGTCCAGCCTCCCCTGCCATTCCCGGGCGGTGTCCACACTGTTCTTCCTAGGCCGCCCTCCCCTGGCGGAGACGCCTCTCCTTCTCACGCCACCAGACTCCCCTCCCAGGGGCAGCCTCGCCACCAGGGGGGACTTGCGTTTGGAAAGGCGCGCATTGAGCTCCTCGCATGCTTGGCCATATTCCTCCAGGAGCCTTTGGGAGGCGGGGGAATTGGTTCCGTCTTCCAGGACGGAAAACGCCTCCCGGCGTGAAAGGACCGAATGATTCCTGTTCATTCGCCCCCCTCGCTTGTTTCCCCCGACGACCCCCTGTCGTTTTCCCCCAACGGGGATTCGTCCCCCGCAAAGCCCGCAAAGGAAATCGTCACGCGCTCTTCGCCACCCAGGACAAGACACAGGCACATGTTCCTATCCCTCCACTCCCTCTCCAGAGTCCTCCACTTGTCTTCTTCCTTTTGATTCAAAACAGCAAGTTCCTTTTCCAGCCTTTCCACAACCTGATGGCCAGTCTCATTGTGATGGAAATGAAGTCCTTGCGGCAATGTCCCTTGTTCCTTACCCGGATAACTGCTCAAAGGAACGTTTTTCCATGCTTCCTCCACCTGTTTATCCTGATTCGGCGAGTCGGTGTCATGTCGCCTGTCCCTCCCGTTATGCACCCATCGCGGAAACCCTTCTTTCCTAAATGTTTCCCATTGTTGAATCTCGGATTCTATCTCTTGCCTCCTCATTTTTGAATGGCTCTTCCATTCGACTGGCGGGGCAAGACGCGCCTCTATCTTTCCGTCCGCTGACTCATTCACACGCATGCTTGCAAGTCGCCGCCTGCCCTCCTCCATTGAGGCGGCCATCTTTCCGTTCGTTGGCTCATTCCCCTGATTTTCGACGTTCTGCCACAATTGCCAACAGGCACCAACCTCTCTCAATGCCTTCCCCTTTCCATTCTTCTCCCAGGGAATATGCAGGACAATTTTCCCGTTTTCGTAGGAGCCTTTCCATTGTCCACCGGGGAGTTCATCGGGATTGAGTGGTGGCCTACCAAAGTCTACCACCACCTTGTTCCCCTCTTTCGCCTTCAGGGTAACCTTCAATTTCTTCTGGAGAAGGTCGGAGCCATGAACGGCCTTCCGTGCCGCATCCGAATTCGGAGACAAGGTCAGGAAGAGGAAGCGTCCCTCCATCTCCACCTTAACCTTCACCTTCTCCTCCTCCCGCGCTTGATTCTCTTGCGCTCCTGGTTGGCTCTGATTTTCCGCATTGTCTTGCCTCTCTTGCTTCGAGAAGGTAAACGTCTTGTCTTTCTGGGGCTCGCCATCCACCTCAAGGGCGATGACATACTCAAGACCTCGTTTTACACCATCGGAGAGGACGTAGGCGGCCTCCCCCTCTTTCCCCAGTTCCTCCACCAGGCCAACCCAGGCTATCCCGGCTTCATCGGCGTTGCCGGGCGCCCAGGCCTCCTTGATTTCGTCAAGAATGTCCTGGACCTTCTCCGCCACTGTCCTTCTCTGCTCCTCCGTTGGATCCGCCGGGCTCTCCGTCTCCACGGCTTTTCCCGGCTTTCTTTTTTTCTCCCCGGAGGTGGACGCATTTTCCTCCGCCCACTCCTTGTATTCCCCTGCCTTTTGCTCCCAAGTGGCCACAAGACGGGGAGGCAACTTCTTCCACGGCACTCCTCCCTTCACCATCTCCAGGAGGTCCTCCATCTGCAACCACAGTTCCTGGGCCTGTTCTTCCAGGGCATGCCCCGCCTCCTCCACCTGGCTCCGCGTTCCTCGTTCATGCCAATACAGGACGAAGACGCCAAGCAGAAGCAGAAGGACAACCATCAAGGGGGCGGTTTTCGTCCCGGCCACCTCGGCGCCCATGCCCACTCTCGCCGGCGGCACATAGGCCGGCGGCATGGACGGCATGGCCCCCCGGGGGAAAGGAGGGGGCGGAGGATTGCCCATTCTGGCGGGCGAAGGGGGCAAAGCCTGCGCGGGGGGCGTCTTGAGGGGGATTTTCCCCGCCCGCGCACACTCCACATACTGGCCGCCTTGGGCCGGCCCCGCCGGCTGCCTCAAGTCCAGGATTTCATTGGCCTCCGGACGTTTCCTGGCCGCGGCCAGGAGAGGCGAATCCGGAGGGCAGAAGCGAAGGCGACACTCGCATCCTGTGACATTCTCCGTGAAGTATGTGCTGAAGGTCACCTGCCAGCGAAGCGCAGGGGGAGCCAGTTTCAGCAACTCCCGCATCAATTCCAGATTAAGGCGGTGTTGCTCCGGGGCGAAGACGAAGTAGAAGGTCTTCTGGGGGAAGTTGAGGAAGCGTTCCAGAATGGCCCCCGCCCACCCGGCGTCCCCGACCAATCTCCTCCAGGTCCGACATCCATCCGGGGCGCCCGCCCCCTCCCGGGGCTGGGGATAGGGGAGGTATTCCGGATGAATCGGCCATGTGGCATCCTTGAAAATCCCAGTGTCCTGAAGGACTTCCCCCGGCCCGCCGGGAAACCGCTCCAACTCCTCCTCCGTCATCGCCAGATGGGAGGCCAGCTTGTTGGAACGCTGGGTATAGTCCATCCCATTGAAGCAAATCCGGCTCAAGACATGGATGCGCCTCCCGGCAATGCCCACCACACGATGGGAGAAATTCTCGGGATTCTGGGCGCTGCGGGAATCATAATGGGGATAGAGAGGGAGATATCCGCTTAATTGCTCCAGCTTCTGGCGTGTGGCCAAATCCATCTCCCGGTTGCAGGCCACCGTGGAAAACCCGGTGTTCCCCGGGAAGAGTCCATTCCGTGACGAAGTGTAAATCAGGGCACCCAGCATTTTTCCTTGTCCTCATTTTTCCCAGAAATCCATATCCTCCACACGTACGGCGTCGTTTCCGGATGCGGCCTCCTGCCCCTGGGGGGGCGGCAGGGGGTGTTCCGGGGGCTCGGGCATGGAATAGTATTTGCCATCCTCCTCATTGTAGAGGATGGTGCCGCAGTAGTAATCCGGCAAGGTGAAACGCTCCGTTCCCCCGGGGAAGTTGAAGGTCACCTTCCCGTTCAGGAAATGGAAATCCTGTACCTTGGGCAGGCTGTCGTCCTTGGCCGCCCCTCCCACAAGAAGACCGTTCAGGTAGAGGAGCAAAAGGAAAGGGACCTCCACCCAGAGGGGCTGGATGTGCTCGGGACGGACGCCGATCATTCCCTTGAGGGGGTCGTATTCGGGCAGACGCCCCAAGGCGCTGACGGGTATGAAATAGACCTTTTCGGCAAAGGCCTCCGCCAATCCCACAATTTCCGGCGCAATCTTCAGAAGCATGCGCCGCAGGCAAAAGGAGACATTGGTCACCACGCCCATCTCCATGCAGGCCGTCCCGTTTTCATCGTAGGCGATGTACTCCTCGCCCTCCAATTGCAAGGGGAAGGTCTCCCGCCAGGAATCGAACTTGGGCACCACCACAATCAAGGGCCTGGAGAACTTCTCGTTGGCCTGGAGATTCGCCTGTTTCCGGATGCGGGAGGCCATCTCCGTGAAGAAGGTATTCTGGTTCAGATAGTTGGCGATGCTGGTGACCTGAGGGTCGTCCTGGGAGCACTTCTCCTTCATTCGGACATCCTTGAGGGGGTCGTAGAAGAAGATGATGCCGTCGGAGTGGAGGAGATGGAGGCTGGCGAGGTTGCTTGTGGTATTCCTCCCCACCTCGAAATGCTCGCCGGCGTTGTCGTAGAAGGTGATGCCGCGCTCCAGTTCCCTCTTGCGCCTGGCATACTCCGGATGGGACTCCAGGGGAGCCATGGTGAAGACAAAGGGCATGGGGAGTTCCAGAGCGTTTCCCTCGATGGAGACCTGGCTGGAGTATCCCGTGCCCTGGAGTTCCGTCTTGGGAAGGGAAACGGCATGGGAGGAGTCGGGATTCATGAAAATCAACTTCTCGTATTCATTCAGCACCATGTTGAACGAGGGGTCGGTGTCGAAGAAACTGAAGTGGAACTTTCCCGGGAGGACTGTGCGGAGCCTCCAGATCATGGAGGTCAGGAAATAGGACTTTCCGCTGGCGGGGGCGCCCACGATGGAGAAGAAGGAGGAGGGCAGGTCCACCACGGAATTGGGGATTTTCAGATGGCAATAGGGGCAGGCCATGTCCGTGGTTTCCATTCCCTTGGCGTCCAGGGGAGTCCCCTTGGAGGTGTAGTATTTGGGAAGGAACCGGCATAACGCGTCCTCCCCCAGGATGGCGTCCCCCGTCAACTCGGGATGGGAGGAGACATACAAAAGGCTTTCCAAGGAGCAGTGCCCCCAGCAATGGGGACAGACCACATTCCCGTTGTCCGGATTGGTGCGGTCATACCATTTTCGCATGCTCATCTGGGGGGCGGGGAAGACCTTCTCCTCCTCCAGGGGCTGGACCATGACGGCAGGTTCCGCTCCCGGCAGGCCCATCGCACCGCCCTCTTCCGCCGGGAGAGTGACCATGCCCGCCGCGGGAGCGGGGGAGAAGCCAGGAGCCGCAGGAGCCATTCCCCCATATTGCCCCATGCCCGCCGCGGGAGCGGGGGAGAAGCC
>JAEDNB010000084.1 GCA_016302725.1 Lentisphaeria bacterium | reverse complement strand
TACGCGCGCGGGGTAAGCCGCATTTCCGGCATTTTGCACCAGGGGCATACGTCCCTGCGTGCGCGTTACGCGCGCGGGGTAAGCTGGAGCGTGGAATTGGCGTTTGGCGATGGAATACGTCCCTGCGTGCGCGTTGCGCGCGCGGGGTAAGAGGTAACCCCTCTCCCCCCTCCCTACCACCCTCAGTTTAAGGCCCCGTCCCGGGGACGTCAAGAACGGGGAAGCGTAAGCCTGGAATTCCCATAGGTGCCTATTGAGGCCTGGCAGGAAAAGACAAGGGTGCGGGCAAGGGTGCGGGCAAAGGGCAAGGGCATTGGAGGAGACTGACCCAAGCGCCAGTCCATACGTCCCCACGTGCGGTACGCGCGCGGCGTAAGGTCAAGTGGTGCGGGGAGGCCGGGACCGACTGCGTGGACGTCCCCTCGTGCGCGCTACGTATCGAGGGGGCACTACACGCCGCCGGGAAGCCCGGAAAAACTCTTCCTTGCGTGCGCGTTACGCGCGAGAGGTAAGCGGACGTTGTATTATGGATTCTGTGACCTCCTCGTCCCTGCGTGCGCGTTACGCGCGCGGGATAAGCCGCATTTCCGGCATTTTGCACCAGGGGCATACGTCCCTGCGTGCGCGCTACGCGCGCGGGGTAAGAGGTAACCCCTCTCCCCCCTCCCTACCACCCTCAGTTTAAGGCCCCGTCCCGGGGACGTCAAGAACGGGGAAGCGTAAGCCTGGAATTCCCATAGGTGCCTATTGAGGCCTGGCAGGAAAAGACAAGGGTGCGGGCAAGGGTGCGGGCAAGGGTGCGGGGGCGTTGGCTGGCTTTTTTGCCCGAGGCGCAAAGCAAGGAGGAGGGGAGGGTCCTTTGTATCTTCTGTGTGTGTGGCTTTGTGTTTTCTGTGTTGCCAGGGGGAGTGGGGGAGTTGTGCTATGGTATATGCATGTTTGTGTCGGAAAGCCAAGACAAGTCCCTGACCCCTGTGCCCCCCAAGGCATATTTGGTAAGTTTTCTCCATCCGGGGGAGAGTCCGGAGGAGGCGTTGTCCCTGTTGACGGAACTGGGGGAGTTGGTGCGCACCCAGGGTCTGGAGGTTGTGGGCAGCCAGTTGGCCCGTCTGCGCCATCCGGAGCCTGGTACGATTCTAGGGAAGGGGAAGGTGCAGGAGATTTTGGAGGAGGCGAAGAGCCTTGGGGCGGAGGTAGTGGTGACGGACGATGTCCTTTCCCCTTCCCAGCAGAGGAATTGGGAGAAGATGAGTTCCCTGGCGGTGATTGACCGCCAGGAGGTGATTCTGGACATTTTTGCGGGGCGCGCCCACACCCGGGAGGCCTGGCTCCAGGTGCAGTTGGCCAAGATGAACTACGAGTTGCCCCGTCTTGTGCGCAAATGGAAGCATTTGAACCGTCAGCGTGGCGCCAGCGGCGGCCTGGGGGGGCGCATGCAGGGGGAGCAGCAATTGGAGTTGGACGCCCGTCGCATCCGCATTCGGATCCAGATGTTGCGGGAGGAGTTGGCCACGGTGCGTCGCCAGCGTGAGGTCCAGCGTCGTCGGCGTCTGGTGAAGCCGGTTCCCGTGGTGGCCATCGTGGGCTATACCAATGCGGGGAAATCCTCCCTGCTCCATGCCCTGACCCAGGCGGATGTGCTGGTGGAGGACAAATTGTTCGCCACCTTGGATCCCACGGTGCGCCGCTATCTCCTGCCCGGAGGGCAGGAGGTGCTTCTGGCGGATACGGTCGGCTTTGTGCGGAAGTTGCCCCATCTTCTCATTGACGCCTTCAAGTCCACCCTGGAGGAGACCCGCCTTTCCGACTATGTCCTGGAGTTGCTGGACGCCTCGGATCCTGCGGTGTTGGAGCATCACGACACCACCATGGGGGTGTTGGCGGAGATTGGGGTCGGCCCCAAGCCCACCCTTTTGGTTTTGAACAAGTGGGATTTGGTTTCCGAGGAGCGCCAGAGGGAGTTGCTGGCGGCCTTTCCCGAGGCGCTTCCCCTTTCGGTGCTGACCGGGGAGGGCATGTCCCGTCTTGTGGGGCGGCTTACGGAGTTGGTGAAGGCCCTCATGCCCCGTCGGCACTATCTCATTCCCCATGGAGGGCAGGGGGTGGTGGGGCAGATTCGGAAGTATTGTTTTGTGGAGGCGGAGGAGTACCGGGAGGACGGGGTGCATTTGACGGCCCGGGTTCCCTTGAACCATTTGGAGCGCTGGGAGGCATACCTGTGCGGCGCCCCGCCGGAAGGGGAGGGGCGCTAGTCCATGGGCATCATCCGCATCCTTCCGGCGGAGGTGGCCGGGCGCATTGCGGCGGGGGAGGTGGTGGAACGCCCCGCCTCCGTCATCAAGGAACTGGTGGAGAATTCCATTGACGCGGGGGCCACCCGCATCCGGATTTTCACCGAACAGGGCGGGCAGAAACTGATCCAGGTAGTGGATGACGGGCGGGGCATGGACCGCCAGGACGCCATGATGTGCCTGGAGGCCCACGCCACCAGCAAGATTTCCCGGGAGGGGGACGTGGGGCAGATTCTCTCCCTGGGCTTTCGGGGCGAGGCCCTCCCTTCCATCTCCTCCGTCTCCCGCTTCGAATTGCAGACCCGCCCCCATGACCAGCTCTCCGGCACGGAAGTGCTGGTGAACCACGGCGCCATCCAGGAAATCCGGGAGTGCGGGTGCGCCCCGGGCACCTCCATCCGGGTCCAGTGGCTCTTCGGAAACCTCCCCGCCCGGCGCAAGTTCCTGAAGGGGCCCGCCACCGAGGACGACTATATCCAGGAAATGGTCCTCCTCCTGGCCCTTACCAGGCCCCAGATTGCCTTTGAACTGACCCAGAACGGGCGCACCGTCTTCCGCGCCCCCGCCACCAGCCAAATCGCCGAAAGGGTGGAGATGCTGGTGGGCAGGGACGCCTTTTCCGCCATGCTCCCCGTGGAATACCAGGAAGAGGAAATCCACGTCTACGGATTCGTCTCCAAGCCTGGCTTCACCCGCGCAAACCGGCGGGACCAGCGAATCATCGTCAACGGCCGCGCCGCCTCTGCTGAGACGGTCTATTTTGCCATCCGGGAGGCCTACGAGGAGCTGGTGGTGAAGGGACGATACCCCGGGGTGGTCCTCTATGTGGACCTGGCTCCGGACCGGGTGGACGTGAATGTGCATCCCACCAAACGGGAGGTGCGCTTCCGGGAGCCCATGCGCGTCTCCCGGGTGGTCGCCGCCGCCCTCCGGCAGGCCCTGCGCGCCATCCCCCTCCCCGAATCCCCCCGGGAAGCCCCATGGAGCGCCCCAGCCCTGGCAAGCCAGCCCACCCCTGCCCTGACGGACACCACCCCTCCGTCGGCCCCTCCGTCGGCTCCGTCGGCTCCTCCGGCTCCGTCGGCCCTGCCGTTGTCGTCGCTCCCTCCGTCGAGTCCCCTGGCGCCGTCCCTGCCCACCCACTACCAGGCGAGCCTTCCCCTGGGGGGCGTCCCGGCCTCCCGGGAGGGGGAGGCTCTTCCGTCGGAACATTCTGCCGGGGAGCCTGTTCCTGTCCTTTCTCCCCGGGAGTCCGGCTCTCCCCAGATTCGTCTTTTGGGCAAGTTGGGGACGGAGTATCTCCTGGCGGAGAGCGAGTCTGGTCTGGTGGTGGTCAGCGTTGCCGGCGCCAGCCAGCGCATTCTTTTCGAGCGGCTTTTGAAGAATCTCCGCCAGGGGGAGGGGGCGCGCCTGCAGCCCCTCCTCATGCCCCTGACCCTTCATCTTGCCCCGGACGAATCCCGCCTTCTCTCCCGGGAAATCCCCTATTTTCGCTCCCTGGGGTTTATCATCGAGGAGTTTGGCGCCAATACGTTCCTGGTGACGGCCGTCCCCCAGAATCTTCCGGACTGTTCCTTGGAGGAGACCATCCGGGATGTGCTATCGGACCTGCGGCAGGATAGCGTCACCAACCGGCAGAGCGCCATGCACCTGGCGCAATTGGCCAGCCGCTACGGCATTTCCCGGAAGGCCCCCCCTCTCCCTCCCGAAGGGCAGCGGATTCTCCTGGAGGAGCTGATGCGCTGCGAGATGCCCTATGCGGATCCCGCCGGGCAGCCCACCATGCTCCACATCACCTGCGCGGAACTGGCGAAGCGCTTCCGCAGCTGAGACCCCATGAGAAGACTCCCCTGGAAACGCCTCCTTTCCCTGGCCCTCCTCTGGGCCGCCGCCTTGACACTGCTGCGGGAGTGCGGCAACAATCCCTGGGAGGATGGGGCCGCCGCCCAAAACGCCCTCTTCACCACCATCACCGCGGAAATCCGGAACCTGGATCCCGCCTCCTCCAACTACACCCACGAATTTGCCATCCTGGACAACATTGTGGAGGCGCCCCTGGCCTATCACTACCTGAAGCGCCCCTATGCCTTGATTCCCATGCTCCTGGAGGAACTCCCCGTCCCCGTCTTCTACGACCGCGTGGGCAGGGTGCTGGAGGGGGATCCTCCGGCGGAGCAGGTGGCCCGCACGGAATACACCCTCCGCCTCCGCCGGGGCATCCGCTACCAGCCACACCCCTGCTTCTCCCCCTCTTCCCGTCCCCGCGTCCCCGAGCCCCGCACCCCCTGGGACTGGGAATGGAACCCCGCGGATTCCCGGGAGGTGACCGCCCGGGATTTCCAGGTGTCCCTGGCGCGCCTCTGCGACCCCCGTTCCGGATGCACGGTCTTCGCCCAGCTTTCCAGTTTCCTCCCGGGGCTCCAGGAAACCCGCCAGGAGGTGGCCCGGCAACGGGAGGAACTGGACCGCCTTCGCCAGGCCGCCGGCGAATCCCCCGAGGAACGGGAGGCGAATCCCAGCCTCCCCGACTACCGGGAGATCCCCTGCCAGGCCATCCAGGTGCTGGACGACCATACCCTGAAATACGTCCTCTCCCGAAAATATCCCCAGTTCCTCTATTGGCTGACCATGCATTATTTCGCCCCCGTCCCCTGGGAGGCCCTGGAGTTCTATCAGCAGCCCATGGCCCGGAAGGCCGGGCTCGCCTTCGCCAACTGGCCCGTGGGATGCGGCCCCTTCCTCCTCAAGGAATGCGACCTGGACCTCCGCATCGTCCTGGAGCGCAACCCCAACTACCACGAAACCCTGTATCCCAGCGAAGGCACCGAGGAGGACCGCCTGGCCGGACGGCTGGAGGACGCGGGAAAGCGGCTCCCCTTCCTGGACCAGGTCATCTTCCACTGGGAACCCGAGTCCCTCCCCGCATGGACCAAGTTCACCCAGGGATACTACGACTTCTCCGGCTTGCCCGCCGACATGTTCGACCAGGCCCTCTCCCTGCCTCCCGGGGGCGGCGAAATGGCCCTCTCCCCCGAAATGGCCCGGCGCGGCATCACCATGACCACCTCCGTCCCCCCCATCTCCTACTACTACGCCTTCAATTTCCGTGACCCCGTGGTGGGGGGGCTGGGGGAACGGCAGAGACTCCTCCGGCAGGCCATCTCCATCGCCCTGGATTCCCAGGAATTCATCGACATCTTCCGCAACGGAAACGGCGTGGTCGCCGAGGGAATCATCCCTCCGGGAATCTTCGGCGCGGCAAATCCCCCGGAGTCCATGAACACGGTGGTCAACCAGTGGGACGGGCACCGTTCCCGTCGACGGGAACTCGCCGACGCCCGGAGGCTCCTGGAGAAGGCGGGATATCCTGGCGGGGTGGACCGGGAAACCGGCGAACCCCTCGTCCTCTACCTCGACCACGCCGCCGCCGGACAGCCTGACTTCAAGTCCCGCTTCCAATGGCTCAAGGACCATCTTGGACGCCTGGGCATCCGGCTGGAGGAGCGCGGCTTCGACCTCAACCGCTCCCGCCGCCGCGTCGCCGAGGGAAACTGGCAGTTCCTCTACGGGCGCGCCTGGGTCGCCGACTATCCAGACCCCGAGAATTTCCTCATGCTCTTTGCCAGCCAGAATGGCCATGTGGAACACCACGGACCCAATTATTCCAACTACAGCAATCCCGCCTTCGACCAATGCTTCCGGAAACTGGAGACCATGGAAAACACCCCGGAGCGCCTGGCCCTTCTCCGCCAGGCCTCCCGGCTCCTGGCGGAAGACGCCCCTGTGGCCTGGGATTTCCATCCCCGCAACCTGGCCCTGGTCCATCCCTGGCTGAAGAACTTCATCCCCCAGAGCATCTCCTACGACAACCTGAAATACCTCCGCGTGGAGCCGGAGAGGCGCCTGCAATGCCAAAGGGAATGGAACCGGCCCCTGCGCTGGCCCCTCCTGGCCCTTCTGGGCCTCCTCTCCCTCCTCTGCCTGCGTCCTTTCCACCGGCGCCTGGCCTGACAGCCCCAGCCTTCCCGGGGCCCCCCCTATGCTTGCCTATCTTTTCAAGCGCATCCTCTATCTTCTCCCCATCCTTCTGGGCGTCAACCTTTTGGTCTTTGCCATGTTCTTCCTGGTGAACTCTCCTGACGACATGGCGCGGCAGGCCCTTGGGGAGAAGGCGGACACCCCCCAGGCGGTGGAGAACTGGAAGGCGGTCCATGGCTATGACCTGCCCCTCTTCTACAATCCCTCCCGGCCCCTGGGCGGAAAATTCACGGAGACCATCTTCTTCCGGAAGAGTCTGGCCATGTTCTGGGGGAATTTCGGGACCTCCGACGCCACGGGAAAGCCCATCGCCAGGGAGCTGCGCTCCCGGGTCCTCCCCTCCTTTGCCTTGGCGCTCCCCATCTTCCTGGGAACCCTCGCGGCAAACCTCTTCCTGGGGATGAAACTAGCCTCCGCCCGGGACAGTCTCCTGGACAAGACGGGGCAGTTCCTCTGCGTCTCCCTCATGAGCGTCTCCACCCTCATCCTCATCATCTTCGGGCAATACCTGGGGGCGCAGTTGCTCCGCCTCTCCCCTGTCTCCGGATTCGCCTACGGGGCCTCCATGCCACGCTTCCTGGCCCTGCCCGCCCTGGTGGGCATTGCCGCCGGACTGGGTTCGGGAACCCGGCTCTACCGCACCTTCTTCCTGGAGCAGCTCTCCCAGGACTACGTCCGCACCGCCCGGGCAAAGGGGCTTCCGGAAAACCAGGTCCTCTTCCGGCATGTCCTCCGAAACACCCTCATCCCCGTGGTCACCAACATCCCCATCTATCTCCTCCAACTCTTCACCGGGAATCTCCTTCTGGAAAAGTTCTTCGCCATCCCGGGGCTGGGGGGATTCACCATGGATGCCATCGCCGCGCAGGATTTTGCGGCCGTGCGCGCCATGGTCTTCCTGGGGGCCGTCCTCTATTCCCTGGGCCTCCTCCTGGCGGACGTGGCCTATGCCCTGGTGGACCCCAGAATCCACTACTGACCGCTTGACCAAGGCACTCTCCCCCATGACCTGGCTCCTTCAGAACTCCATCGTCGCCCTCCTGGCCCTTCTGGCTCTCCTCCTCTTCCTGGCCGGCCGACGCCGGGAGCAGTGGCGCCTGGCCTGCCGGGAGGTGGGGGCACGGCCCGCCGCCGTCCTCTCCGCCGGGATCCTGGCCCTCTACCTGGCCGTCGCTCTCCTGGATTCCATTGGATGGGCCTCTCCCCTGCGGGAGGAGGCCACCGGCGAAATCCTGCGGAACCGGCAGGGGAAGGTGATCTACGGGCCGGGTAAATCCCTCCTGGACAGACTCCTCGCCCCCCTGGAGCAACGCACCGAGGAATCCTACTCCGCCCCCTTCGCCAAAACCCTCTTCACCCCGGAATCCGGCACGGATGAAAACGGACACCTCCGCAGAATCCACAAACCCCTCCGCTTTCCCGGAAAACATCCCCTGGGAACCGACCGCATTGGAAGGGACGTCCTCCTCCTCTCCCTGAAAAGCATCCGCACCGGCATCATCGTGGGGCTCCTGACCACGCTGGTGGCCATTCCCTTTGCCCTCCTCCTGGGAGTCTGCGCCGGGTATTTCGGCGGCTGGCTAGACGACGCCATCCAATATCTCTACACCGTGGTGAGCTCCATTCCCACGGTCCTCTTTGTCGCCGCCTTCATGGTCATCTTCGGAAACGGACTTCTCCAACTCTGCCTGGCCATGGGGCTGGCCTCCTGGACCAGCCTCTGCCGGCTCCTCCGCGCCGAGACCCTCAAACTCCGGGAGGCCGAATTTGTCGCCGCTGCAAAAATCCTGGGGGTCCCCCCCTGGAAAATCCTCCTCCGGCACGTGGTCCCCAATGTCCTCCATGTAGTCTTGATTACCACAGTCCTCCGCTTCTCCTCCGAAGTCCTCTCCGAGGCCGTCCTCACCTATCTTGGCATTGGCGTTGGGGCGGATACAATGTCCTGGGGAACCATGATCAACGACGCACGCGCCGAACTGACCCGGGATCCCGTTGTCTGGTGGAAACTCGCCAGCGCATTCCTCTTCATGCTTGGACTCGTCCTTCCCGCCAACATCCTTGGAGATGCCCTGCGGGATGCCCTCGACCCCCGGCTCCGCACGCAACGATGACCAGGCGGCGCCAATGCCCCCCTGCGGGGGATCACGCTGCCTTTGCGGGGGGCTCCGCGCTCCCCTCCCGGCTGCGCGGTTTCTGTTGGAATTCCCCCATCCCCTGCCAAGGCCTGGCCGGAATCCGCCTATTCGAGGGGGGCACAGGTGGCATGATTTTGCAAACGACGGGGGCGGATAGATTGCCCGGGCCGCTTTGCTTCAAAAGCATAACTGGCGGAGAGAGAGGGATTTGAACCCCCGGGCCTGTTGCCAGGCCAGCGGTTTTCGAGACCCTGTTTTTTGGCGTTTCCTAGGTAAAAAGCAAAATTCCTTCCCTAGGTGAGAGCGGTTTTACA
>JAEDNB010000083.1 GCA_016302725.1 Lentisphaeria bacterium | reverse complement strand
CGCAGGCGCCCTCCGTGCCCTCCGTGTTAACCACTCCGTGGTCTCCGTGTTTCAGCGCGTGCGGCATTCGTGCCAGGTTGCCGTATGCGTTTGCAAACCGGGATTCCAGGGGTATATTAGGCGACTTTCTCTTTGAAGGACGATTTTTTTGCTTCATTCAAGTCTTGTTTGTTTATCATAAGGAGTTCCTGCAATGGCACATAAGAAAGGCCAATCCTCCAGCCGCAACGGCCGTGACAGCAATCCCCAGTACCGTGGTGTGAAGGCCTATGGTGGCGAGGTTGTCACCGCTGGCAGCATCATCATCCGCCAGTGTGGCACCAAGTATTTCCCTGGCAAGAATGCGGGCATGGGCCGTGATTTCACGGTTTTCGCGCTGATTGACGGGACTGTGGAGTTTGTGAAGCACTCCCGCAAAATCAACATCATCCCTCTGGAAGCCGCAGCGGAATAGGGATATTTGCCGGAATTGGATTTCCGTCATAGGCTTCCCCCTTCCTGGCGGTTTTCCTGGGGTTTCCCCAGGGGCTTTAGGAGGAGCGGGTAGCGGTCAAGCGCGTTGGTGGTTTCGCCGATGCGCTTTTCTTTTTTTTCGTTGGAGTCCTTCACTTTTCATGAAGCGCGTCAGTTTTCATACCCTGGGGTGTCGGTTGAATCAGGCGGAGACGGCCCTTTTGACCTCTGATTTGTTGGAGCATGGGTATCAGTTGGTGGAATGGGGGGAGCCAGCGGAGGTGGTGGTGGTCAACACCTGTGCGGTGACGGGGATTGCCTCCCGGAAGAGTCGCCAGGTGATATCCTTGGCCCGCCGTCGCCATCCCCATGCCTTCCTGGTGGTCTGCGGCTGCGCCGCCTCGGACCCTGGACTGATGCGGGGTGCGTGGGGCAGGCAAGTGGATTTGCTTCTTCCCAATCCCAAGCCCCAGCGCCTTTCCGCCTATTTGCCGGAAGAGCCCCGCCATCCCTTTCTTGCGCCTCTTCCTGTCGTGGAGGAGCCGTTGCCGGAGGATGGCTTTGTCTTGCCAGGGGTGGGGGTGCCTGGGGAGCGCACCAGGGCCAACCTAAAGGTGCAGGATGGGTGCAGTTTTCGCTGCACCTACTGCATTGTCCCCTCTGTGCGGGGGCCTGCCCGTTCCCGCTCCTGGGAGGATGTGCTGCGGGAGGCGGGGGAGTTGTCTGCGCGTGGCTATCGTGAACTGGTGGTGACGGGGGTGAATGTGGCCACCTACCGTCAACCCCAGGGGGATTTGGCGGATTTGCTGGAGGCGCTTCTTGCCTTGCCGGGGGACTTTCGGATTCGACTGGGTTCCGTGGAGCCGGGCCCCTGCCTGGAGCGCGTCATCGACCTCATGGCCAGGAATCCCAGGATGTGCCGTTTTCTCCATCTGCCCCTTCAGTATGGAGAGGCGGGCATCCTTCGGCGGATGGGGCGCCGCTACACCGTGGAGGAATATGCGGCGACGGTACGCACGGCGGCGGAGCGCATCCCGGACATTTGCCTGGGGACGGATGTGATGGTCGGCTTCCCGGGGGAGGATGACGCCGCCTTCGAGGAGTGCTTCCGATATCTGGATTCCCTTCCCCTGGCATTGATGCATGTCTTCTGCTATTCCCCCCGCCCCGGCACCCCAGCGGCGGAGTGGCCTGCGCGGCCTCCGGCGGCCCAATCCCGTCCCCGGGAGAAGAGGCTTTTGGCCCTGGGGGAGCGGAAGGCGCGGGAGTTTGCCGTCGGCCAGGTGGGCCAGGTGTTGCCCGTGCTGCTGGAGGAGGGGGCAGGGCGTCGCCAGGGATGGTCGGACAACTACTTGAGTGTCGTGGTGCCCTCCCTGCCGCCGGGGTGCGAGGAAAAGGAAATCCTGCCTTGCCGCATCCGCGGGGTGCTTCCCGGGAATCCCCGGGAGGTGGTGGGGGAAGTTGTGCCAGGCTGAAGGAAGGAGAGTGGAGATGTCTGTCCAGGCGTGTGAATTGACGTCGTTCTTGGATTCCCTGTTTGCGTCCTATCCCTGTCCCCAGGACTATTCCCGGAACGGGCTTCAGGTGGATTGTCCCGGGGAGGTGGAGCGGGTGGCCTTTTCCGTGGACGGCCGCCTGGCGGTCTTCCAGGAGGCCGTGCGCAGGGGGGCGCAGTACCTTTTCTGCCACCACGGGATTTTCTGGGGGGAGGGGATTGCCCGGATTTCCGGAGGTGTCGGCGAGAGGATTCGCCTTTTGGTGAAGAATGACCTTTCCCTGTATGCCATGCACCTGCCTTTGGATGCCCATGCCCAATGGGGCAACAATGCCCAGCTGGCCCTTAGGCTGGGCGTGCCCTGGGAGGCGCAGCGCCCCATGGGGAACTGCCGGGGGCTTCCTGCGGGCATCCTTGCGGAACTTCCCGCCCCCATGGCCCCCCGGGAGATTGCCGACAGGCTGTCGGCCGTCCTGGGGAGCCCCTGCCATGTCTATGGGGATGGCGCCGCCCGCCCGGTCCGCCGCCTGGGCATCGTCACCGGCTCCGGGGCCGGATATTTGGGGGAGGCCCTCCTGGAGGGGGCGGAGGCCTTTGTGACGGGGGAATTGGGGCATGTGCAGGGGATTGAGGCGCTGGAGCGGGGGATTCCCGTGATTGTGGGGGGGCACTATGCCACGGAAACTACGGGGCCCAAGGCAATCTTGGAACAGGTGCAGGCGCATTTCCCCGCCCTGGAGTGCTTCTGGATTGAGGCGCCCACGGGACTCTGACGGCCGCGCCCCACGGAAGGGCGGGGAGAGGGAAAATCCCCTTGCGGGGGTGGCCTGCCCTGGTTGAAATCCTCCTTCCTTATTCTATATTAACGCGCACGCGCAAGCGCGTGCACGCATACGTGCGCCAGGCGTACGCATGCGTGCGAGAATCCCATTCTCCCCCTAGGGAAAGAGGGACAAGGCGGACAGTGGGCGGAAAGCCCTGGCCCCTCCCTCTTCTCCCCGGGGCACGGAACAGCAGGAGGAAGGGAGCGACGCGGATGGCTTTCCCCCTGCAGGAACGGCATTTCCGCCCCTCCTTTCCTCCTCTTTTGTTTTCCCGCGTCCAGGGGGAAGGCAGGAGCCCCCTTCTCCCTCCCCCCCGCCCAGGCATCCTCGCCCCTCTTTTCCCCCTCGCCCCCATCCAGCCCCGGAAAGGGCGGGCCACCCCCACTGACAAGGAGCAAGCAAAAACATGGTCAGCGACGTCACCTCACCAGAGCAGGAGCCCCAGGTCCCCACTGCGGACGGCGGCCAAATCAAGGTCCTGAAGGGCCTGGAACCCGTACGCCAGCGCCCGGGAATGTATATCGGGGACACCGATGTGAACGGACTGCACCAACTCGTCTACGAGGTGGTGGACAACTCCATCGACGAGGCACTGGCCGGATATTGCCGCAACATCGAGGTCACCATCCATATGGACAACTCCATCTCCGTCACCGACGATGGGCGGGGAATCCCCGTGGGGATGCATCCCACGGAGAACAAGCCCGCCTGCGAGGTGGCCCTGACCATGCTCCATGCAGGGGGAAAGTTCGACAAGGCGGTCTACAAGTTTTCCGGGGGGCTCCACGGGGTGGGCGTCTCCTGCGTCAATGCCCTCTCCCAATGGCTCTTCCTGACCATCTGCCGGGACGGACACAAATACCAGATGAAATTCTCCCGGGGAAAGACCGTGGAGCAACTGCAGGTGCTGGGGGAGAGCGACCGGCGGGGCACCACCGTCCACTATCTCCCCGACCCGGAAATCTTCAGCGTGCTGGAATACAAGTGGGAAATCCTGGCGAAACGCCTCCGGGAATTGGCCTATCTCAATGCCGGCATCCGCATCACACTCAACGATGTGCGGGGAAACGCCCCCCGCAGCGAGACCTTCCATTATGAGGGAGGCGTCACCGAATTCGTCTCCTATCTGAACCAGGGCAAGGCTATCCTCAGCGACAACCCCATCGCCTTCGGCGGGGAGGTGACGAATTTCCGGAGCGACGGCACGGGGGATTTCTTCTATGACATCTCCTTGCAATACAACGATTCCTACGAGGAATCCATCCACTCCTTCGTCAATGGCATCAACACCAAGGACGGGGGGACCCACCTGGTGGGCTTCCTGACGGCCCTCACCATGGCCATCAACAACTACCAGAAGCAGATGGCGGAGGAGAGCGCGAAGAAGGCGGGGAACGCCAAGGGCAAGAAGCCCGCCGCCAAGAAGGCCTCGGACAAGGAGGTGTCCGTCACCAGCGAGGATGTGCGGAAGGGGCTTGCGGCGGTGGTTTCGGTGAAGGTGGAGAACCCCCTCTTCGAAAGCCAGACCAAGACCAAGCTGAACAATCCCGAGATCCGGGGGCTGGTGCAAAGCGCCGCCTACGAGAACCTGAAGGGGTTCTTCGAGGAGCATCCGGACATTGCGGCGCGCATCGTGGACCACGCGGTGGTCTCCGCCCTGGCCCGGGAGAAGGCCCGCAAGGCCATCGAGGAGGTCATGAATCCCCAGAAGGCCCTGGTGGGCCTGGTGGGAAAACTCTCCGACTGCTCCTGCAAGGACCCCAGCCTCTGCGAACTCTACATCGTGGAGGGGGATTCCGCCGGCGGCTCCGCCAAGAAGTGCCGGGAGAGCTCCTTCCAGGCCATCCTCCCCATCCGGGGAAAACTCATCAACGCCGAAAAGGCCACCCCTGAAAAACTCCTGCGCAACCTGGAAATCCGCTCCCTCTTCACCGCCATCGGCGCCGGGGCAGGGGACGACATCGATGTCTCCAAGGCACGATACCACCGCATCGTCATCATGACCGACGCCGATGTGGACGGCTCCCATATCCGGACCCTGGTGCTCACCTTCCTCTACCGCCATCTCCGCCCCCTGGTGGAGGCGGGATATGTCTACATCGCCAGGCCCCCCCTCTTCAAGGTGCGACAGGGCAAGCAGGAACGCTATGTGGAGACCGAGGACGACATGAACAGCACCCTGACGGGGCTGGGCCTCAGCCGCCTGGGGCTCCGACTGCCCGGCGGACGGGAATTGCCCAGCAATGCCCCCGCCCAGATTATCCAGCAAATCCGTGACTGCCTCCGCCTCTGCCATACCAATCTGCCCCGCTACGGCATCCAGCCCAAGGAGTTCCTGGCCCTCCGGGCGGAGCATGGCGCCTTCCCCTCCTACCTGCTGGAAATACGGGAGAATGGCGTCCAGGTGACCCGCTATGCCTGGTCCAGCCAGGAGTGCGAGGAACTGAAGCAGGCCGCCCTGGCCAATCTGGCGGAGCGGCAGGCGGAACGCCAGGCCCTCCAGGCGGAGCAGTCCCCTTCGGAGGCTCCCGTCGACCAGGAAGAGGAGAAGGCCGCCGAGGTGCAGGTGGATGAAGACGGCAACGTCATTGACGGCGGCGGAGAGTCCCCCAATGCCCTGGAGGAGGTGCAGGTGGTGAAATTGCCGGAGGCCGCCGCCCTGGAAGCCCTGGCGGCAAAACTCCAGGAGAATGGCCTGGACCTGCAGACCCTCTACCAGGCCGACACCCCCGTGGCGGAATTGGTGAACCTGGCCAGCGGCGAGGCCACCCCGGTCAATTCCCTGGAGGCCCTTTGCGACGCCGTGACGGCCCAGGGGCGGAAGGGGATTGTCATCCAGCGCTACAAGGGTCTGGGGGAAATGGACCCCTCGGAACTGTGGGAGACCACCATGGACCCCGCCACCCGCACCATGATCCAGGTGAAGGTGGAGGATGCGGAATATGCGGACAAGACCTTTGACTTGCTCATGGGAAGCGCCGTTGCGCCCCGGCGGCATTTCATCGAGGAGCATGCGGACGAGGTCCTGAACCCGGACATCTAGCCCCCCCTTCTTCCCTTTCCCTTTCCTGCGCCTCGCAGAAGCCCCCTTTCAAGGAACCCAATCCCCATGGCAGAAAAACAGACCAAGACCATTCCGCCGGAAGCCTGGAGCGCCATCCAGCGCAACGACATCGCCACAGAGGTGAACTCCATCATGCGGGGAGCCTACCTCCAGTACTCCGTCTCCGCCAACGTGGGCCGCGCCATCCCCGATGTACGGGACGGACTGAAGCCCGGCGCCCGCCGCATCCTCTATGCCATGCTCCGCCGGGGCTTCACCAGCGCCGGCGGCCTGAACAAGTGCGCCAAGGTGGTAGGTGAAGTCATCGGCAACTACCATCCCCACGGAGATTTCGCCGTCTACGAAACCATCGTTCGCATGGCCCAGGACTTCTCCATGCGCGTCCCTTTGATTGTGGGACACGGAAATTTCGGCTCCATGGATGGGGACGGGGCGGCCGCCTACCGGTATACCGAATGCAAGATGGACAAGGCGGGAGAGGCCCTCCTGGCGGATTTGGACAAGGAGACCGTGGACATGCGGGAGACCTTCGACGGGAAGGAGATGGAGCCAATTGTCCTGCCCGCCGCCTTCCCCAATCTCCTGGTGAACGGGTCCCAGGGAATCGGCGTGGGCATGGCCACCAACGTGCCCACCCACAACCTGGGGGAGGCCATCGACGCGGCGGTGGCCCTCATCGACAATCCCGACATCACCCTGGAGGAACTCATGGAGGTCCTGCCGGGGCCGGATTTCCCCACCGGTGGCGTCATCCACGGCCTGAAGGGCGTGCGCCAACTCTACGCCACCGGGCAGGGCGGCATCCGACTGCGGGGCAAGGCTGAGGTGGTCACCGTGGAGCGGACGGGCCGCCTTCTCATCCGGGTGACGGAAATCCCCTATGGCGTCAACAAGGCGGACATGGTGACCAAGATTGGCGAGCAGGCCCAGGCCGGCGTCATCTCCGGCATCAGCAGCATCAACGACTACTCCAGCGACCGCAACGGCGTGATGGTGGAGATTGCCCTGAAGCAGGATGCGGTGCCCAACGTGGTCCTCAACCAGCTCTTCCGCAACACCCCCCTGGAAATCACCTATCCCGCCCAGTTCCTGGTGGTGGACCACAACCGCCCCCGCACCATGTCGCTGAAGCAATTGCTGGAGGCCTACGTGGACCATCGAGAGCAGGTCATTGTCCGCCGCACCCGGTACATCCTCCGGAAGGCCCAGGAGCGGGACCACATCGTGGCGGGGCTGCTCATTGCCCAGGCCAACATCGACGAGGTGATCCGGATCATCCGGGGCGCCCAGGACAGGCAGGACGCCCAGCGCCAACTGATGGAGCGCTTCCCCCTGGACCACCTCCAGACCAACGCCATCCTGGACATGCGGCTGGCCCAGTTGACCAATCTTGCGGTGGACGACCTGAACCGGGAGCATGGGGAACTCCAGGCCACCATCCAATCCTGCCAGGAAATCCTTGCCAGCCGGGAGAAGGTCATGGCGGTGGTGAAGAAGGAACTGCTGGAGACCAAGGCGAAGTTCGCCAATCCCCGCCGCACCCGCATCGAGGGGCACGAGGGCGAACTGGACCTGGACGGGCTCACCAAGCGGGAAATCTACGTAGTCACCCTCTCCAAACTGGGCTACATCAAGCGGTGCAGCGAGGAGGAGTACGCGGCCCAGAACCGGGGCGGCAGCGGGGTGCGGGGCATGAAGGCCCGGAAGGAGGGGGACACCGTCCAGATGGTGCTTTCCACCCGAAGCCACAACGCCCTTCTCTTCTTCACCAACTTCGGCCGGGTCTACCGCCTCCGACGCGCCTACGAACTGCCGGAGAGCGGCCGGGGGGACGCCGGGCGCTTCATCCACAATGTCCTCCCCCTCATCCACAGTGAAAACCCCCAGGAGCCCCAGGAGCAGATCCGGGCCATCCTCTCCGTGGATGAATCCAACCCCGCCGCCCTGGCGGGCAAATCCGTGGTGATGGTCACCCGGAATGGCGTGGTGAAACGCATGAGCATGGAAATCCTCCGCCATATCCCCAAGGCAGGCAAACGGGCCCTGAATTTCCGGGAGGAGAGCGACGACCTCATCGACGCCCAGATGACCTCCGGCGAGAGCCAAATCCTCCTCTCCACCGACGCAGGACGCGCCATCCGCTTCCATGTGAGCCAGGTGCGGGAGATGGGCGCCACCGCCGCCGGCGTCCGGGGCATCCTCTTGAAGCCCTGGCCCGATGGCACCCCTTCCTGCGTGGTCTCCATGGCAGTGGCCGAACCCCAGGACGACCTCCTGGTGGTCACCGCCCAGGGACAGGGCAAGCGCACCCCCATCGGGGAGGGAGGCCCCGCCCCGGCGGAAGAGGCCGCCGAGGAGGCCGCCGCCGAGGAACAGGAACAGGAATCCGAGGAGGCCGCCGCCGAGGAACAGGAACAGGAATCCGAGGAGGCCGCCGCCGAGGAGGGGGATGAGGGCGGTGCCCCGCGCATCGTGAAGGACCACTACCGCCAGATCCGCCGCGGCGGCCAAGGCGTCACCAGCATCAAACTCCGTCCCGGTGACCGGGTGGTGGCCGCCCTCCAGGTGGAACCCCAGACGGACAAGGACCTCCTTATGCTTACCTGCATCGGACAGGCCGTCCGCATCCCCGTGGAACAGGTGCGCCGAACCGGCAGAAACTGCTACGGCGTCCGGGTGATGAAATTCTCCAAGGCAAACGACGCCATCGCCTACGTCTCCCTGGTGGACAAACTCTCCGAGGAGGATTCCGCCGCCAACGCCGCCAAGCAGGAGGCCGAGGAACGCCAGGCGGACAGTGCCGCCGCCTTCCAGGCCCAGCGCAATGCCGCCGAGGCAGCCCAGGAGGCCCAGGAGGAGGAACGGCTCCGCCAGGCCCAGGAGGCCCAGGAGAGGGAAGAACCCCCTGCCTCCCCCAGGGAGTAGCCCCCCTCTGCCCCGGGAAACCAAGGCCTGGCCCTCCCGCCAGGCTCCCCCCCCCCATTTTGGCGCACAGGATGGGAAAATTTCATGT
>JAEDNB010000082.1 GCA_016302725.1 Lentisphaeria bacterium | reverse complement strand
AAGCCGGTGGAGAAGCCTTCGAAGAAGCCGGAGAACAGTTCCCGCGACGTCTTTTTCCGCGATCGCCAGTAGGGGGGCGTGCCCGTGTCGCCGTTGAGGCGTCACGGGCCTTTGCCTTTTTCCGGGGGGGGCTGTTTTCGTCTTGTCCTTCGTTTTCTGTCGTTCATTTTTTTCTGCCTGTCCTTTCCTTCTTTATTCTGTTGAATCCCATGAAACGAATCCTTCTTCCCCTTTTTCTGCTTCTTTCCCTGTGCCTCCTGGCGGAGGAGACCTTCCCCATCATGGCCTGGGGGTGGCTGGGGGGTGCGCGGTCGCGGCAGGATGATGTTTCCTTTTACGAGGAAATGAAGGAGTGTGGCTTCAGCATTGCGGGCTTTGCCTCCACGGACGGGCAGATCCAGGCGGCGGGGGCGGCGGGGCTGAAGGTCTTCTACACCGACGGAAACGCCATGAGCAACCGGGATTGGCGGAATCCCGACGTGGAGCAGTGGCGCAAGGACATTCTCCCCGTGGTGGAGAAATACCGGGACAATCCCACGGTGATGGGATACTATGTGAAGGACGAGCCGGAGACGGCGGACCTGCCGGGGCTCTTCCAGATGGCCACGTTGCTGAAGGAGTTGGCCCCCGGCAAACTTGCCTACGTGAACCTCTTTTCCAACAGCACCCAGCCCTACCATTACGAACCCCTCACCTACGAGGAATACACCGAACGGGTCTTTGCCAGCGATTTTCCCTTCAGCGGCTTTGACCAATACAACTTCTACGCCAGTGGATACATCCGCACCACTATGCACAGTTGCATGGAAATCCATCGGCAGGCAGCGCTGCGCCACAACAAGCCCTGGTGGTATTGCGTGCTGGGAATCCAGCACCGCTACTACGCCACTCCCAACCTGGTGAACATGGCCTACCAGGCCTTCAGCGGGCTGGCCTACGGCGCCAGGGGAATCTCCTGGTTCACCTATCTGCCTTCCGACCGCCCTGGCTGGCACAACGCCCCCCTGGACCCCTTCATGAACCGCACCCAGGTCTGGTATGACATGCGCCTGGTGAACCGAACCATCCAGAACTACGCCCATGTGCTGAACCATCTCCGCTCCGACCGGGTCTACCACTTCGGAAGCACCAAGCCCGAGACGGACGAGCGGGTCCCCGGGCCGGATTCCGAAAGCTTGATCCAGACCATGGGCGGCACCGGAAATTGGCTGGTGGGCGAGTTCACCCACGAAGAGGATGGAAGCCGCTGGCTCATCATCGTGAACAAGAATCTCCAGGAGCCAGTGGAATGCAAGCCCGTCTGGCGGAAGCAGCCCAGCCGGGTCCGGGTGCATTCCCAGGGAGGCAAGTGGGAAATCGACTTCAACCGCAAGCCCGCCGACAGCAATATCATCCAGCCCGGGTGGGGCGTGCTGCTCCACGTCTATTTCGACTAGCCAGGCACCGCTCCGCCGGGGGGCGGAAGCGGGAAGCGGGGGGAGGCCCTCCCTCTCCTCTTCGCACCGCCGCATGCCCGTGCGGGGGGGGCAACGGCCCGGTCCTGTCCCCTTCCCTCCGCCAGGGAAGGGGAGGCCTTTTGGGGGGATTTGGCGGGGACGGGGGACAATAAAGGGGCGCGGGGGGCGTTTAGCCAAAGTCCGTGCCCTCCTTGGCTTTTCTGTGTCATCGCCACTCCCTTCGAAGAAATTATGGAACGTACACGACTTCTTGGCGCCCTGGTGGCGCTTCTGGCCCTCTTTTCCTGTGCCACTCTCCTTTCCAGCCTCATCTGCTACCGCCTCTACCAGGGGGTGCAGGCGGAACTGGACCAGGAGAGAAGCCTCCCTCCCCCCTCTGAAGGGAAGCGCCTTGTGGAAGAGGCTCCCGTTTCCCCCCTGGTAGGACAGCGGATGGAGGCCTCCGAGGAAATCCAGGGGCTGACGGAATACGTGGAGAAGCTGGAACGGGAAAACCGGAACCTGCGCCAGCAGTTGGCCCAGCAGAGCCAGCGCAGGGCAGAGGAAGGCGCGTCATCCGGCGGGCGCCGACGCCGGGATTTCCGGGGAGGCTCCTTCAGCATGGAGGAACTGAAGGAACGGGACCCCGAGGCCTATGAACGCTTCCAGCAGATGTCCCAGGAACGGGAACAACGACGCCAGGAGCAACGGGAACGCAGGGAGGACTATCTCTCCTCCGTGGATACCCGCCGACTGACCGCCCAACAGCAGGAAACCCTGAAGGAATACCAGGAACTCCTGGCTTCCCTGGAGGAGGAGGGCCTCCCCAGGGGAGCCGGACGTGGGGAGCAATTCCGGGAAATGATGGAAATGCGGAACGAAGTCCAGGAAATCCTGCTGGAGGACCTGGGAAACCGCCTGGGGACCGACAGCGCCTCCCTGGCGGAGGGAGTCCAGGAAATCATGTCCGTCCTGGGCGGCCCCGGTGGCGGCCCTGGCATGATGCCGCCTCAATTCATGCGGTAGCCCCCTCTTCGCCTCCCGCCCTTCAAGGATGGGGCCAGCGGGAACGGGCTATCCTGCGCCTCCGCAGGCAGGAACCAGTCGGCAAGGCCATCCACGCCAGCCTTGACGGCCTTGGCACGGGGCGGTGCTTTGGGGAAGAGCGCCTTCCCCCCTGTTGGGAGGAGGCAAGGGCATGGCGAATGGGCCCGGAAGGGCGTCTGCCGCTCCTTGTTTCCGGTCCCAGGAGTGGGGCGGGAAACCCTGGAAAGGGGAGTCCTCTGCCTTGCAGAATGGGAGAAAGGGGTTATGGTATGGCGTTTTCCGGTTTTTGCGTGTGCCCGTAGCTCAATTGGATAGAGCGTCAGCCTCCGGAGCTGAAGGTTACAGGTTCGATCCCTGCCGGGCATACCATTCTTTCTTCCCCCGTGACGAGGCGGCTTTCCCCGTTGCGGGGGTTTTCTTTTTTCCTGGCCTTCCTAGGATGGGAGAGGGTGCGATGAGTTGGCAGTTGATGGTGGGAATCGCCTTGGCGGGTGTGCTGGGGACCTTGTGTCGCTGGGGGATTGCCCTGTTGCCGTGGTGGGGGACCTCCTTCCCCTGGGCCACCCTTGCCGTCAACCTGCTGGGGAGTTTTTGCGCGGGGGTGTTTTGGGCCTGGGCGCAGGGCAGGCTTCCCCAGCTTCTCCCCTGGCTCCCCGTGGTTTTCGTGGGCTTCCTGGGGGCCTTCACCACCTTCAGCACCTGCATGCTGGATTCCGCCAACCTCCTCCTGGCGGGGCGTCCGATTCGCTTCCTGCTCTACGCCCTGCTGCAGGGGGGCGGCGGCATTTCCTGCGTCATCGGGGGAATCCTCCTGGGACGCTGGCTGGCCTCTTGACTTCCCCCTTGAGGGACGCTCCGGAGCAGGTGGGCTATGGTTCCGGGGTGCGGAAGGCGGCGAGATATTCCTGGTTTCCGTTGGGGCCCAGAAGGGGGGAGGGAGTGGCGCCCAGGGGAACCCATCCCAGGGTGCCCCGGGCGAAATCCTGGATCTTTTCCACGCATTGGCGACGGATGGCCTCGCTGCGCACCACGCCCTGGGAGCCGATGGCCTCCCGACCCGCCTCGAACTGGGGCTTCACCAGGACAATAATCCAGGCTCCCGGGGCGAGCAGGGGGGCGACGGGGGGGAGAACCAGGGTCAGGGAGATGAAGGAGACATCCCCCACCAGCAGCTGAATCGGCTCCGGGATGAGGTCCCGGGTTAGGTCCCGGGCATTGACCCCCTCCAGGGAGACCACCCGGGAATCCCCCCGCAGCTTCTCGTGGAGCTGCCCGTGCCCCACGTCCACGGCATAGACCTTCCTGGCTCCATGCTGGAGGAGGACATCGGTGAAGCCGCCCGTGGAGGCGCCCAGGTCCAAGGCCACACGCTCCTCCACGGGGGGATGGAAGGCGGCCAGCCCCCCCAGCAGCTTCTCCGCCCCCCGGGAGACATAGCGGGGCGGGGCCTCCAGGACCAGGACACACTCCTCCTCCAGCAACTGGCCGCACTTCCGCAGGGGCGTGCCGTCCTTCAGCCGGATTTTCCCTTCCTGGATGAGACGCTGGGCCAGCGCCCGGGAGGCGCACAGCCCCTGCCTCATGGCGAGTTGGTCTGCCCGAAGGTGCGCCATGGGGGGAGGGCTAGATGGTCTCTCCCTGCATGGGGGAGTGGGTCAGAAGGGGAACCTGGGGATTCTTCTCCTGGAAATAGTTGACAGACCAGGCGTCGGGGAAGAGGAGCACGGGGAGCCCCTCATGGTCCAATCCCAGGCGGACGTTGCTTCCCAGGTAGGCTCCCCGGAACGTCTCCCCGTCCTCCTGCCTGGCCAGCCATCGGATCTGGGTGAAGGGGGTCTCCTCCAGCCGCACCTCCGCGTTGTATTCGGTCTCCAGGCGGTGCTTCACCACCTCGAACTGCAACTGCCCCACCGCCCCCAGCAACGGGGCGCGGTTGACATCGCTTTGCAGGTGGAAGACCTGGATGGCGCCCTCGTTGAGCAACTGCTCCAGCCCCTCGGAGAATTGCTTGTACTTGGAGGGGGCGGCGTTGCGGAGGAAGCAGAAGACCTCGGGGGCAAAACGGGGAATCTCATTGTAGACCAGCCCGGGAATGGTGGTGAGGGTGTCGCCAATGCGGAAACTCCCGTGGCTGACCAGCCCCACGATGTCCCCCGGATAGGCGGTCTCGATGGAGTCGCGCCCCTGCCCAAACAACTTCTGGGGGTAGGAAAGGCGGAGGGGGCGCCCCCCCCGGGGATTGGGGACTGTCATGTCCTTCACGAACTGCCCGGAACAGACCCGCACAAAGGACATGGAATCCCGGTGGTTGGGGTCCATGTTGGCCTGGATCTTGAAGATGAACCCGGAGAAGTCGTTCCGTTCCGGGGAAATCTCCCCCAGGGAGGACTTGCGGGGCAGGGGGGGCATCCCGTGCTCCACAAAGTAGTCCAGCAGCAACTGGACGCCGAAATTGTTGATGCCCGACCCGAAGAAGATGGGGGTCAACTCCCCCGACTGCACCAGTTCGTCGTCAAACTCCTCCCCGGCGACGGAGAGCAGTTCAATCTGCTCCCGCCACTCCTTCAGCATGGCGGGGGGGAGGATTTCCTCCAGCATGGGGTCCTGGGGGCCGGTGGTCTGGGAGGCCGCCTTGGCGGCGCCATGCCCTTGGTTGACGAAAAGGTGGAGCTTATGGGTGAGGCGGTCGTAGACCCCCTTGAAATCCGGGCCGTCCCCCAGGGGCCAGGTGACGGGGAAGACCCCCAGCCCCAGGGTCTTCTCGATGTCGTCCAGCAATTCCAGGGGATTCCTGGCGGGGCGGTCCATCTTGTTCATGAAGGTGAAGATGGGGATGCCCCGGAGACGGCAGATCTCGAAGAGTTTGCGGGTGCGCTCCTCGATGCCCTTGCCCGCGTCGATGACCATGATGACGGAGTCCACGGCGGTGAGCACCCGGTAGGTGTCCTCGGAAAAGTCCCGGTGTCCGGGGGTGTCCAGGAGGTTGATGCAGTATCCCCGGTACTCGAATTGGAGGACGGTGGAGGAGATGGAGATGCCCCGCTCCCTTTCCAGGTCCATCCAGTCGCTGGTGGTGTTCTTCTGGTTCTTCTTTGCCCGGACGGAACCGGCCTCCTGGAGGGCGCCTCCGTAGAGGAGGAGTTTTTCCGTGAGGGTGGTCTTCCCTGCGTCGGGGTGGGAGATGATGGCGAAGGTTCGGCGCCGCTTGATTTCTTCGGAAAAGGAGGGCATAGGGGGGGTGACGGGGGCGGGGGCTCCCCGGGGGGTGGGTCAGAGAAGGGGTTTCAGGTATTTTCCCGTGTAGGAGCCGGGGCATTGGGCCACCTTTTCCGGGGTGCCGGCGGCCACCAGGGTGCCGCCCTGGTCCCCTCCCTCCGGCCCCAGGTCCAGGATCCAGTCCGCCGTCTTGATGACATCCAGGTTGTGTTCGATGACCAGGATGGAGTTCCCCTGGTCCCGGAGGGACTCCAGCACGTGGAGGAGTTGCTCGATGTCGGAGAGGTGGAGCCCGGTGGTGGGTTCGTCCAGCAGGTAGAGGGTGTGGCCCTGGGGGCGCCGGGAGAGTTCGGTGGCCAGTTTGACCCGCTGGGCCTCGCCGCCGGAGAGGGTGGTGGCGGGCTGCCCCAGATGGAGGTAGCCCAGCCCCACGTCCCGGAGGGTCTCCAGTTTCCGCAAGAGGCGCGGCTGGGAGGAGAAGAAGTCGCAGGCCTCGTTGACGGTCATCTCCAGGACCTGGGAGATGTCCTTGCCCTTGAAGCGCACGTTCAGGGTCTCCTCGTTGTAGCGCCGCCCATGGCACTGCTCGCAGGGGACATACACGTCCGGCAGAAACTGCATCTCGATCTTCTTGATGCCGTCCCCCCGGCACTCCTCACAGCGCCCCCCCTTGACATTGAAGGAGAAGCGTCCCGGGGCGTATCCCCGCAGTTTCGCGTCGGGGGACTGGGCGAAGACCTGCCGGATCAGGTCGAAGAGCCCCGTGTAGGTGGCGGGGTTGGAGCGGGGGGTCTTGCCGATGGGGCTCTGGTCGATGACGATGAGTTTGTCCACATTCTCCATGCCCTCCACTCCCTTGCAGGCGCCGGGGGGGATGTCCTGGAGGCCCAGGTGCCGGTTGAGGGCAGGGCGCAGGACGTGGTTCACCAGGGTGGATTTCCCCGAGCCGGAGACCCCCGTGACACAGCAGAAGAGGCCCAGGGGGATTTTGACGGTGAGCCCCTTCAGGTTGTGCTCCGTGGCGCCGCGGATGGTGAGGAATTTCCCGTTGCCGGGCAGTCGGCGGGGGGGGACGGGGATTTGGCGCCTGCCCGCCAGGAAGTCGCCGGTGACGCTGCCGGGGGTGTGGGCGACCTCGTCGGGGGTGCCCTGGGCCATGAGGGCTCCCCCGTTGCGCCCGGCGGAGGGCCCCAGGTCCACGATATGGTCCGCCGCCCTCATGGTGTCCAGGTCATGTTCCACCACGATGACGGTGTTGCCCAGGTTGCGGAGGTTCTTCAGGCTTTCCAGGAGGCGGTCGTTGTCCCGCTGGTGCAGTCCGATGGAGGGTTCGTCAAGGATGTAGAGGACGCCCACCAGCCCGGAGCCGATTTGGCTGGCCAGCCGGATGCGCTGGGATTCCCCTCCCGAGAGCGTTCCGCTTTCCCGGTTGAGGGTCAGGTAGTTGAGTCCCACGGTCTTGAGGAATCCCAGGCGGTTGCGGATTTCCTTGAGCAGTTCCTGCCCCACCTGGAGTTGGGCGGGGGTCAGGTGGAGCCCGTCCAGGAAATCCAGCGCCCCGTCGATGGAGAGGGCGCAGAACTGGCTGATGTTGAGCCCCCCCAGGGTGACAGCCAGGTATTCGGGCTTCAGCCGTGCGCCGTGGCACTGGGTGCACTCCTCGTAGACGGAGGCCTCCTCCAGGCGCGCCCGCAGTTCGTCGTTGTCCGTCTCCTTGAGGCGTCGCTCCAGGTTGGGGATGATTCCCTCGAAGGGCTTGCGCCACTCGTGGATTTTGCCCCGTTCCCAGTAGTCGAAGGTGATGACGGTCTCGCCCGAGCCGTGGAGGAGCATCTCCCGGATTTCCTCGGGGAGTTTTTTCCAGGGGGTGGAGAGGGAGAAGCCGTAGTGTTCCGCCAGGCAGCGCAGGTAGTGGTTGTAGAGGGTGATGACGAAACGGGGGCCCCGCCGCCAAAGGGGCACGGCGCCGTTTCGCAGGGAGAGGGAGGGGTCGGGGACCACGCCCTCGGGGGTGAAGGTGAGGTGCTTCCCCAGGCCGTCGCAGCCCGGGCAGGCGCCGAAGGGGGAGTTGAAGGAGAAGTTCCGTGGGGCCAGTTCCCCGAAGGAAAGCCCGCAGTCCGGGCAGGCCAGGTTTTCGCTGATCCACTCCTCCTGCCAGCCCCCGGGGGAGTCGGGGGCTTCCCAGAGGACGCAAAGGAGGCCATGGCCATGCTTCAGGGCAACTTCCACGGAGTCGTTGAGACGCCCCTTCTCCAGCTTCCCCGACACCAGGCGGTCCACCACGGCGGCCAGGGTGTGGCGCCGGTTCTTCTCCAGCTTGGGCGCCTCGTCCAGGGAAAAGACCTTGCCGTCCACCCACGCCCGGGAAAAGCCGTCCTTCCGCATCTGCTCCAGTGCATCCAGGTGCTCCCCCTTCTTGCCCCTCGCATAGGGGGAGAGGAGCATCATGCGCCGCCCGGCGGGGCGCTCCATGAGCTGGCGGCAAATCTTCTCGGGGCTCTGGGTGGAGATTTCCCTGCCGCATTTGGGGCAGTGGGGGGTGCCCAGGTGCGCGTAGAGGAGGCGCAGATAGTCGTAGATCTCCGTGGTGGTGGCCACGATGGAGCGGGGGGAAGTGCCCGCCACCCGCTGCTCGATGGCAATGGCGGGGGAAAGGCCGCTGATATGCTCCACCAGGGGCTTGCCCAGACGGTCCAGGAACTGCCGCGCATAGGCGGACAGGCTCTCCACATAGCGGCGCTGCCCCTCGGCGTAAAGGGTGTCGAAGGCCAGGGAGGATTTCCCGGAACCGCTGGGACCGGTGATGACCACCAGCTTGTTCCTGGGAATGTCCAGGGTCAGGTTCTTCAGGTTGTGCTGGCAGGCGCCTTGAATGTGGATGCAGTCCATGGGAGGGGATGAATCCGTCGCGGAAGCAGGGGGACAGGGGACGGGACGGGACGGGACGGGAAAAGCACATAATCTAATATCAAGACGGGAAGAGTCCCAAGGCCTGCAGGACGGGACGGAAAGGCCCCTCCCTTCCGACGTCCCCGGGGGAGGGGCGGAAGGGGGAGGATTCCCGGCGGAAATCCCTTCCTTCCCCGCTTTTTTTCAAAAAATATGGGGAAAAACGTGAAAAAAATCCATAACTCCCTTTGTTTTGCTTGAAAAAATGGAAGTTATGCAATAAAGTTTCCTCGGTGCCACTGGCTGTGGCATTCTCTGGATTCCATCCAGTCGTCACTTCCGGCGGCCTGGAGATAAGCAAGCATGCCCCTTTAGCAAGAGGTTCCCCACATGAAATCTACGTTCTGGGATGT
>JAEDNB010000081.1 GCA_016302725.1 Lentisphaeria bacterium | reverse complement strand
CTAGATTTCTAGATTTCTAGATTTCTAGATTTCTAGATTTCTAGATTTCTAGATCCCCCCCCAAAAAAAATCCCAGTCTGGGCCATGCCCGCATGGCCCAGACTCTCTGTGTCCTTCGTGCCCCGGCTTGCCGGGGTTTCCGTGCTCTCCGTGTTTAAAAACTCCGTGTCCTTCGTGCCCCGGCTTGCCGGGGTTTCCGTGCCCTCCGTGTTTACACCCCCGTGCCCTGCCATGTGCGCCGTGGCGGCGCCTAACGGTATTTCTTTGCGCAGCCATCGACGATGGCCTGCATGGCATCCAGCTTGACCGCCATGTCCCGGGAAAGGGCGATTTGGCAGCGCGCCCGCACAAGATTGTGCTCGGGATAGCGGATCTTGAAATACGGGTCTCCCAGGAGATAATCCGTAAGGAAGCGTGTGGCCAATTCGCAGGCGAGGCAGAAGGGGGAGTGTCCCAGGGTATTGAGTTCCGTGTCGGTGAGCCCCGTGGCGGTTTGGGAGAGGAAGCCATCGGCGAAGGCCCAGTAGGTATTCAGGTCCAGTCCGGTCTTGGCGGTGTCCTGGGAGTCCTCCTCGGTGAAATTGGCGGCGAAGCGGATGGCGTCCCCGAAGTCGTGGGCCACCAGTCCAGGCATGACGGTGTCCAGGTCGATGACCACCAGGGCCTGGCGGGTATTGGGGTCGAAGAGGACGTTGTTGATTTTGGTGTCGTTATGGGTGACCCGCAGGGGGAGTTCCCTGGCCTTTTCCAGGTCGGTGAGCCGGCAGGCGGAGGACTCCACGGAAAGGAGGTACTCCGCCTCTGGCTGGACTTCCGCATACCGTCCGCAGGGATTTTCCTGGATGGCTTCCCGCAGTTGCTGGTAGCGCTTCCGGGTGTTGTGGAAATCCGGGATGGTCTCGGCCAGTTCCGTCGCCTGGAAGTCCTCCAGGGACTTCTGGAAATCCCCGAAGGCGATGCCCGCATTGCGCACCACCTGGGGATCCTCGCAGCTGTCGCAGGTGATGGAGGGGACGTAGTTGATGATTCTCCACAAGTCATTCCCCTCCATCAGGAAGGTCTTCCGCTCCCCCGTGACGTCCGTGTGGTGGTAGTGCAGGTTCATGGCGCCGGGACGCTTCCTGCGGATGTGCTCCGTCACCTTGTCAATGTTCTCCATCAACTGGATGGGATTCCGGAAGGCGAAGGAGTTCAGGCGCTGGACGATGTACGATTTGATGCGGGCCATCCCCTGTCCGTCGTCCATGATGTAGTTCACCTTGTAGGTGTGGTTCACATTCCCGGCCCGGACCTCCTCGTAGGAGAAGAACAATCCCGGCAAATGAAAGGCCGCTCCAATGGTCTGCAGTTTCTTTGCCAGTTCCTGGGGGGAGGTGGTTTGGGTGTTGGGCATGGGAAGGGGGAAAGGGGACGGTTTCGCATCGGGGAGGGAAACGAGGGGCCTTAATATAAGGCGCCAAAAGGAAAGGCCCCCCCGCCTTCCTCGCCCCAGGGGGTTCGGGCCGGCGCCCAATGGCGCAGGAGTCCCTGGATTCCTGGAACTCCACGGAAGGCACAAAAATTGGCCTGGTCGACCCTGTTTTGTTTTCCGGTGCCGGCCCTTGGGCCTGGGCAAAAAAAAGGGGGCGGGCATGAGAGGTGTCTCATTGCCCGCCCCTGGTCAGGAGAAGGAACCCGCACTGGGGATGAACCCCAATGCGGAAAGGGGGATTTTCGCCGGAGTGCCTTTGCCTGGGTCAGAATTCCTGCTTCATGAATTCGTCCAGCGCCTCCTTCCAATGGGGCATGGGAGGCAATCCGCATAGGCGCAACATCCGCTTCTCCAGCCGGGAATTGAGGGGACGCGGGGCCGGACGGGGAAAGTCCTGGGTGGTGCAGGGGACGATCTCCTGCTCCTTCCCTCCCAGGCGGAAGATCTCCCGGGCAAATTCCGCCCAGGTGGCCTCCCCCTCGCAGGTGAGATGGAAGGTGCCCGCCAATTCCCGGCGCTCCAGCAAAAGACGCAGATGACGCGCCACCGCCAAGGTGGAGGTGGGATTGCCGTGCTGGTCGTCCACGACTTTCAGCACAGGACGGCTCCCGTCCGCCAAAGAGATCATGGCGTGGACAAAGCTCGGGCCGCCAGGGCCATACAGCCAGGAGATGCGGCAGATGACATGGTCGGGGCAGTGGGTGCGGATGCATTCCTCCCCGGCGAACTTGGAGGCGCCATAGATGGTGTGCGCCCCGCCGGCCACGTCGAATTCGTGGTATGGGCGCTCCAGGGCGCCGTCAAAGACGTAGTCCGTGGAGATGGCCACCAGACGAATGCCCAGCCGATGGCAGGCCATGGCCACATTCAGCGAACCCACCGCATTCAGGCGATAGGCCAAATCCCGCTCCGTCTCGCATTTGTCCACCGCCGTCATGGCGGCGCAGTGGATGACGACATCCGGGGAGGAGTCCCGCAACTTCCGGGAAAAGCCCGCCGCATCGGTGATGTCCCACTCCGGAAGGTCGGCGATGACAAGCTGATGGTCGGCGAATTCCTTCTGCAGGGTGCGTCCAAGCATCCCTTTGCCGCCAGTGATGAGTATGCGCATAAGAGTCAAAACAGAGGAAATGGCGCTCTGTGGAAACACGGAGAGCACAGAAGGCCCGCTAGCGCGGGCGCACAGAGAGCAAGGAGATTTTAAAACACGGAGAGCACGGAAACCGCCCTGCGGGCGGCACGGAGACCACGGAGTTTAAACACGGAGAGCACGGAAACCGCCCTGCGGGCGGCACGGAGACCACGGAGGGGGCGGTTCGTGCTACCCGCACGTCCCGCCCGGACGGGAAATTTCAGGTTTCCACAATCGTAAAATATCCCCAGTTTGGGCCATGCGCAGCATGGGACAAACCTCTGTGCACTCCGTGCGCGCCGTAGGCGCTTCCGTGCTCTCCGTGTTTAAAATCTCCGTGCACTCCGTGCGCGCCGTAGGCGCTTCCGTGCACTCCGTGTTTCTGCGAGTGGCTATTAGATCTCCAGGGGTTGGATTTGGTTCAGGGGGGGATGTTTTTTGTCCTTCTCGGAGAGGTTCCATTCCTTGGGGGAGACCCTCCAGTCGATGGCCAGGGCGGGGTCGTCGAACCTCATGCCCCGTTCCGCCTCGGGGTGGTAGAGATTGTCGCACTTGTAGGCGAAGATGGCCTCCTGGCTCAAGACGGCGAAGCCGTGGGCGAATCCCCTGGGGATGAAGAGCTGCCGCTTGTTTTCGGCGGAGAGTTCCACGGCCACGTGCTTACCGAAGGTGGGGGAGTCCTTCCGGACATCCACGGCCACATCCAGGACGGCCCCCTGGACCACCCGGACCAGCTTGGCCTGGGTGTAGGGCATGGCCTGCCAGTGGAGCCCCCGCAGGACGCCAAAGGAGGACTTGGATTCGTTGTCCTGGACGAAATGGCAGGTGATGCCGGCCTTCCGGTAGTTCTCCTCCTGCCAGGTTTCAAAGAAATATCCCCGTGCGTCTCCGAAGACGCGGGGTTCCAGGATGAGGACCCCGGGGAGTGCGGTCTCGATGACATTCATGGCTTATTCCTCCAACAGCTTCTGCAGATATTGCCCATATTCGGTTTTCAGGAGGTCCTGGATGCTATCCCGGACCTGTTCCTTGGTCATCCAGCCATTTTCGTAGGCGATTTCCTGGAGGCAGGCCACCTGGAGCCCCTGGCGGGTCTCGATGGTGCGGATGAAATTGGCGGCATCCAGCATGGCGTCGTGGGTGCCGGTGTCCAGCCAGGCGTATCCCCGCCCCAGGCGTTGGACGCGCAGGGTGCCCCGGCGGAGATATTCGTTGTTCACCGTCGTGATTTCCAGTTCCCCCCGGGGGGAGGGCTGGATGTGCTTGGCGATCTCCACCACGTCGTTGTCGTAGAAGTAAAGTCCGGTGACGGCGTAGTTGGACTTTGGCTGCCGGGGCTTTTCCTCGATGGAGATGGCCTTTCCCTGGGCGTCAAACTCCACCACGCCGAAGCGCTGGGGGTCCCGCACGTAGTATCCGAAGACGGTGGCGCCGGAGGGCTGGGAGGCCGCCTGCTGGCAGAGCTTGCCCAATCCCGCCCCGTAGAAGATGTTGTCCCCCAGCACCAGGGCCACGGAGTCCTTCCCGATGAACTCCTCCCCGATGAGGAAGGCCTGGGCCAATCCCTCGGGCTTGGGCTGGACGGCGTAGGTGAATTCCACCCCGAAGGAGGAGCCGTTTCCCAGCAGCCGCTGGAAGGCGGCCTGGTCTTCGGGGGTGGTGATGATGAGAATCTCCCGGATGCCCGCCAGCATCAGCACGGAGATGGGGTAGTAGACCATGGGCTTGTCATAGACGCCCAGGAGCTGCTTGGAGACCCCGCGGGTGATGGGGTGGAGACGGGTGCCGGCGCCGCCGGCGAGCACGATTCCCTTCATGGCTACTTTCCTCCCTGCCCCAGGCGTTCTCCGCTGTATTTCTTCTCCCGGATGGGCCTCCACCACCAGTCGTTCTCCAGATACCACTTCACGGTCTCCTGGATGCCGGTGTCAAAGGATTGCTCCGGCCGCCAGCCCAGCTCCCGGCGCAGCTTGTCGGCGTCGATGGCGTAGCGCTGGTCGTGGCCGGGACGGTCCGACACGAAGGTGATCTGGTCGGCGTAGGAGCCCTCCGCCTTGGGACGCAGCTGGTCCAGGATGCGGCAGACGGTCTGGACCACCTCCAGGTTGGTGCGCTCGTTGCGCCCTCCGATGTTGTAGGTCTCCCCGGGCACGCCCTTGGTGTGGATGAGCCAGAGGGCCTTGGCGTGGTCCTCCACGTAGAGCCAGTCCCGGATGTTGTCCCCCTTTCCGTAGATGGGGAGGGGTTTGCCGTCCAGGGCGTTCAAAATCACCAGGGGGATCAGCTTTTCGGGGAAGTGGTAGGGGCCGTAGTTGTTGGAGCAGTTGGAGAGGAGGACGGGGAGGCCGAAGGTATGTCCCCAGGCCCGGACCATGTGGTCGCTGGAGGCCTTGCTGGCGGAGTAGGGACTCCGTGGGTCGTAGGGGGTCTTTTCGGTGAAGAGCCCCTCCTTGCCCAGGGAGCCGTAGACCTCGTCGGTGGAGATGTGCTGGAAGCGGAAGGCGTCCTTGCGCTCCGGGGAAAGCCCCCGCCAGTATTCCAGGGCGCACTGGAGGAGGTTGGCGGTGCCCAGGACATTGGTGCGGACGAAGCAGAGGGGGTCGTCAATGCTCCGGTCCACGTGGCTCTCCGCCGCCAGATGGAGGATGCCGTCGGGCTGGAATTCCCGGAAGAGCCGTCGCACTCCCTCCTCGTCGCAGATGTCCAGCTGCCGGAATTCATAGAGGGGGGAGCCGGAGACTTCCTTCAGGCTCTCCAGATTTCCCGCATAGGTCAGCTTGTCCAGATTGCAGACTTGGGCCAGGCCGTGTTTGACGAGGTGGCGAATCAGGGCCGAGCCGATGAAGCCGGCACCTCCGGTGACGATGACTTTCCTTGGCATGGGGAGGATGGAGTCTTGTTGTGGTGTGTGGGTGTGGGAAAGAATGTGGCGTGGGGAAGAGCTGGAGTCAGAAGAGGTCTGCGTAGCCTTGGGCAATGCGTTTCCAGGTATAGCGACGCCGGGCGATTTCCCCCATGGCCTGGGCGATGCGCCTCCGCGCTTCCGGCGGGGTCTCCCGGATGTGCTTCCGCAGTTCCTGGGCGCTGGAGAAATATAAGGCTTTGTTTTCCGTGGTTTCCCGGTTGAAATTGCAATCGAAGGCGGCGATGGGGAGGTTGAGGTACATGGCCTCCACCAGGGAGGGATTGGTGCCGCCGCAGGAGTGCCCGTGGAGATAGAGGGCGCAGTTCGCCCGGTAGGCATTGAGTTTCCCCTGGTCGTAGATGGGGTCCAACAGGGTTATGCCGGGCCTGGAGCCATAGGTCTCCCGGAGGCTGCGCCCGTAGTCGCTGCGCTGCCAGTTGCCCACCATTACCAGGGGCATGGGCATCCCCCCCTCCCCAAAGGCCTCCAGGATCAGGTGCACATTGTTCTCGGGTTCGATGCGGCATACCCCGAAGGCAAACTCCCCCGCCAGGGGGGAGGGCGCCACATGGGCCTCTTCCCCGGGAGCCTGCCCCGGCGCGGTGTCGTCCGCCCCATATTCCAGGAGGTGGCAGGGACGCCGGTAGGCCTCCTTCACATAGTCCACGATGACCTGGTTGTCCCCCACCACGGCATCGGCGTATTTGACGGCGCATTTCTCGGAGAAGTGGAGGAACCAGCGGGCGAACCCAGACCACTTGGCACGCTTCCATTCAATGCCGTCGATGTTCACCACAATCCGCTTCCGGCATCCAAGGAGCCGCAGGAGGGGAAGCAGGACGCATCCGCTGACTCCCAGCACCAGCAGGGTGTCCGCGAAGCGCAACGCCTTCAGCATCCCCAGCATGTCGTAGGGGATGCTCCAGATCCCGTTGGCCTTGAAGGGAAGATACCGCAGGGCCACCTTGCCGCAGAAGGTGCCGGAATGCTCCCGGTAGGCGCTCCGCTGGCAGAAGACGGTCACTTCGTAGTCGTCCCAAAGCCGTTGCACCAGCTGCTCCGCAAAGCTCTCAAAGCCCCCGTAGTTGGAGGGAAGGCCGACAATGCCGATGATGGCAAGTTTTTTCTTCATGCAAAAAAGGACGGAAAAAAGGGCGGAAAGGGAGGCCGGGGATTAGGAGAGGAGCCCCCGGTAGAGGGCCGTCATCTCCTCTTGGTGCCGGGAAAGGCTGGGAAAGGGCGGGGGAGAGGCCACCAGACGCCGCCGGAGGGCGGCGAGTTCCTCGGGATGGGAGAGGAAGCGGGCCAGCCGGCGCCCCAGGTCCTCCTGGTCCTGGAAGACCAGTTCAGGGGGCAGGAGGCTCTGGGCGCCCACGTGCCGGGAGCAAAGCACCGGCACTCCCTGGGAAAGGGCCTCCGGGACGATGAAGCCAAAGGTCTCGTCCCAGAGGGAGGGGACGATGAGGAGGTCCAGGGAGGCGAAGGCCTTCCGGTAGTCGCGGTAGTTTCCCCGCCACAGGAAGGGGCCCTCCTGGCGGGTCTTTCCCGTGCCCCAGATTTCCAGCCGCCAGTTGCCCCGGGGCAGGGCGCCCAGGGTCTCCAGGAGCATGGGAAGCCCCTTGAAGGGTGCCTCCGGGCCGCTGAAGCCCAGGCGGAGGCACCCCGCCTCGGGCTCCCTCATGCAAGGCGCCCACTCCAGGGAACCATGGGTGATGGGAAGGAGATGGAATTTTTCCTCCGGAAGGTACTGTCCATACCTGTTCCAGGCCACTTGGCTGTTGCAGTGGATTCCGTCACATCGGGACAAAAGGGAAAGGTAGTACTGGCGCAGGGCCCCGTAGGGAAGGGGAGGGGAGGACTCCCCCGGGACGGGCCCGGCGGCAGACCCCCGGCGGCGCTGGAGAAGGGGAAGGAAGGGGCGGAGCAGCCCATTGAGGGCAAGCAACCCCTGGCAGTTGCGAAGGGCCAGGGCCCGCTCCCCCGGCGCCCCTGCGTTGCAACGGGTGCAGAGCGCGTCGTCGCCCCCCGTGCAGTACTGCCCCTCCGGGGTGACGAAATTGACCCTGGGACAGAGCCCGTAGTAGTCGTGGGTGGTGAAGAGAATCCGGCAACCCTGGGCCTTTGCCGTCTCCAGGAGTTCGGCGGGAAAGCCCATCCAACTGTGGATGTGAAGGATTTCCGGAGAGACTTCCTTCCAGAAGCGCTCCCGCTGCTCCTGGGAAAGGAGGCGCCCCGGGGCAAGAATGAGGTCCGGATGGCATACCCCCTCCAGGAGGGGGACGGCCTTCCCCCCCAGAAGACGGTAGAGCGGCACCCCCAGGTAGGCGCCATGGCGCCCCAGTTTCGGCGAGGCGGGCATCCGCACCCCCCCCGCCGGATAGAGGAGGAAGACGTCGTGCCCCGCCATCCGCTGGGCTTGCGCCAAATCCCGGACATACCGGTTCAGCCCGCCCTTCCGGTGGGGACCAAGAAAGTAGTGGAGGATGCGCATGGGAATTCTATCGGCGGGAGGGGGCAGGGAGGGAGGGGGAGTTCCCTGTCCGTCGCCGCTGGACTTCCCTCTCCAGAAGGGCGGAAAGACGGCCCACGGAGGCACTCCAGGCATACTCCTCCCGGATGAGACGCTTCCCTGCCTCCCCGCAACGGCGCCGCAGGGCGGAATCCTGGATGAGCTCTTGGGTCTTCCGGGTGAGGTCCTCCAGGAGGGAGGCCATGGTCTCCCCGTGTCCCACGACCCCCGCCCCCTGGGCGACCACTTGGGCCACGGGGTCGTCCAGCATGGCCACGATGGGAAGCCCTGCCCACATGGCCTGGAGAATCAGGGTGGCCAGGCCATGATGGTACGAGGGATAGAGGAGGATGTCGGCATCCGATAGGGCCTGGAGCATCTCCTGCTTTCCCACAAATCCGAACCAATGGGCCTTTTGGGTGACGCCATGGGTGGCCAGGATTTTCCTCATGGCCTTTTCCTCGGGGCCCTTCCCATAGATGTGCAGTTCCACGTCCTGCCGCCGGGAGGCGATCCTGCCGAAGATTTCGCAGGCGAAGGTGACGCCTTTCCAATGGAGGAATTCGGAGCAGATGAGGAGGCGCGCCTTGCCGTCGGCACTCCGTTGCCTGGCGCAACGCCCATATTCCGGCTCGTCGGGATTGATGCCCGTCTGGGGATGGGAAAGGAGCTTTTCCCGGAAACGGGGGGAAAAGCCGCTGGGCACCCCCAGGTGGCCAGACTCCAGAAGGAGCCCCGCCCAATGGGGGGTCATCACCCGGCAGGGCTCGCAGTGGGTGAAGAGCCACATGCCCCAGGCCCGCAGGGTGTCCCGGAAACGAACCATCCCGGGCAGGGCCCGATGGATCACCGCCGGTGTGTGGACCTCCCCAATGGGACCCCAGACGGTCAAAGGCCCCTTCTCCCGCAAAAAGAGGCTGGGCATGGCCCAGTTGGCAAAGGTCAAATGCTGCACGACGTCAAAGTTCTCCCGGGAGAGCCAGCGGCGATAATGGAAATAGGCCCCG